>JAYZAP010000224.1:0-3014 GCA_036339655.1 Pseudomonadota bacterium
CATCTTCCGTATGGTCCTCGACATCGCCAGCGGCGCCCCAAGCAAGAGCGAGGCCCTGGGCTTCGGCGACGACGAATTCGTCCCCTGGCAGATCGGCGCGGTGATGTGAGGGCGGTTATCCGCCGAGTATTTCGTCGCGGCCGTGGCGATCATGCTTCGACAAGCTCAGCATGCGGGTAGCAATAGAATTTTCCTCACCCTGAGCTTGTCGAAGGGTCGCCCGCCACCCCGGCGCGGTCCAGCATCGCGTGGAGCAGGACGGCGCAGCCGGCTGCCAAGTCGGTGGATTCGGCACTTTCCTCTTCGTTGTGGCTGAGGCCGTCGGCGCAGGGCACGAAAATCATGGCGGTGGGCGCGACCCGGGAAATGTAGACCGCGTCGTGGCCGGCGCCGGAGATAATGTCGCGGTGGTCATAGCCGAGCCGCCCGGCGGCATCGCGCACGGCGCTGACGCAATTGCTATCGAAGGCCACCGGCGGCGAGTACCAGATTTCCTCGACCGTCACCCCGAGTCCGGCATCGTCGGCAATGGCGGCGCAGGCGGCGCGCAGTTCGGTGTCCATGCCATCGAGGAAACTCCCGTCGGGATGGCGCAAATCGACCGAGAAATAGACCTCGCCGGGGATCGTGTTGCGCGATGCCGGCGAGACTTCCAGAACGCCCACGGTGGAACAGGCGTTGGGCTGGTTGCCTAAGCCGATGGCGTTGACCGCCTCGACCATGCGGGCGGCGCCGACCAGGGCGTCGCGGCGCACCGCCATGGGGGTCGGGCCGGCGTGCGAATCCTTGCCGGTGACAGTGACGTCAAACCACCGGATGCCCTGGACATCAGTGACCACGCCGACGGTCTTGTTCTCGGCCTCAAGGATAGGGCCCTGCTCGATATGGGCCTCGAAATTGGCCGTGAACGGCCGGCCGCCGCAAGGCATGTCGCCGGCGTAGCCGATGCGTTCCAACTCCTCGCCCATGGTTTTGCCGTCGGAGTCGGCGCAGGCCAGGGCGTAGTCGAGCTCGAAGGCGCCGCCGAATACGCCCGAGGCGACCATGGCCGGGGCGAAGCGGGCGCCTTCCTCGTTGGTCCACACCGCGACCTCGATGGGCGCCTCGGTCTCGATGCCGTGGTCGTTGAGGCTGCGCACCACTTCGAGGCCGGCGAGGACGCCGTAGACGCCGTCGAACTTGCCGCCGTGGGGCTGGGTGTCGAGATGGCTGCCGGTGACCACCGGGGCCAGGCTGTTGTCGCGGCCCGGCCGGCGGGCGAAAATGTTACCCATCTGGTCGATGCTGATCGTGCAACCGGCGGCCTCGCACCAGGCGACGAAGCAGTCGCGGCCGGCCTTGTCCTCATCGCTCAGGGCCAGGCGGCGGCAGCCGCCCTTGGGGGTGGCGCCGAACTGGGCCATTTCCATCAGGCTGTCCCACAGCCGCTCGCCGTTGACACTCAGGTTCTGCATGTTGTCGCCCTCTCTCGGGTTGGAGGATTACCCTTTGGTATCAGCCTTCTATGCGCTCGACCACCTTGCCGTCGAGGTCGAAGCAGGCGGCGTGAAGCGGGCTGCCGAAGCCGCAGCCGCCATCCAAGGTCGCCGTATGAGCGGTGAAGGCGACGCCGTGGCCGGCCCGGTCGAAGCCCCGGACAATGAGCTTGAAACCGTCGTAGGGACCGTCGATGGATTCGAAGCCGTCGCCCCACCACAGGTCGTCGCTCTGGACCGCCAGGGGTCGGGTGGCATCGAGGCCGGCGTGGACGAACAACAGCGCGCCGTCCTCGGTAAAGGCGGCCCGCTTGAGCGCCGACATCAGGGCGGTGTGACCCGGCTGGGCCTGTATGGCGGCGCGCAGTTCATTAGTCCAGCGGGCCAGCTCGGTGGCGCCGCCGCGGGCCCGGGCGATGCCATCAGCGCCACTGACGCCATAGGCCGCCAAGGTCTCGCCAAGGCCGCGCTCGAGCATCCAGGCGAGCACCGAGCCGGGGTCGAGCGCCAAGTGGAGTTGCATGAGTTTGGACCACATTTCCTCCTGGGCGCCGCGCAGGAAGACCACATCGCAGGTCATCATGCCGGGCTCGGCGAGAAGCGCCCGGCGGAACCCCAGTATGGTGTCGAGAGTGGCGCGAATCTCGCCGCCGTGGCCCATATAGTTTCCCAAATAGACGAGGCGGTCGCCGGGCTCGAAGCGCCGGGCGATTTGTTCGTGAACCTGGGCCAGGCGGGCGGCCTCGCCATGGATGGCCGCAATGGCCCACACGCGGGAAACCGCGCGCAGGCTTGCGAACTTTGATTTATCGAGCATCAGCCGGCCTTCAAGTCAAACGGGACCAGCCCGATGATAACCCCAGCTAAACGAAAGATGCCACGGCCCCGTATGGTTTGAAGCCGCTACCAGCCGGTCGCCGTCAGGGGCTGGGCTGGGGCGGTTCGGCGGGGGTGAGGACCTTCTCGAGCCGCAAGGCGGCCGCGTCGGTTTCGATTTGCTCGACGGCGGCGACTTCGCGAATGAGGCGCTCGAAGGCAGCCTCGTAGAGCTGGCGCTCACTGTAGGAGCGGTCGGGCTGGCCGACGTTGCGGTGTAGGTCGCGCACGACCTCGGCGATGGACACTGGATTGCCCGAGTTAATCTTGGCCTCGTACTCCTGGGCACGGCGGCTCCACATAGTGCGCTTGACTCGGGCCCTGCCGCGCAGGGTCGTCATGGCCGACTCCATGGTTTTACGGGTTGACAGGCGGCGCATGCCGGCTGCTTCGGTCTTAGCCACCGGAACACGCAGGGTCATTTTCTCCTTGTCGAAACTGATGATGATGACTTCGAGAGCCATGCCGGAGATTTCCTGCTTCTCAATACCAACCACGCGGCCCACCCCATGGGTCGGGTACACCACGTATTCGCCCGTGGCGAACGCAAGATCTTTAGCCATATTTTATTCTTTCACCCTTCATTCCCCAATTCGGGGTCAATAATCCACCTGCGCGCGCCGATTTACCGGTCTCGCGAGGACCATTCAAACCATTCGAAAC
>JAYZAP010000225.1:0-4262 GCA_036339655.1 Pseudomonadota bacterium
GATATCGGCATTGGCCAGCGCCGCCAGCGCACCGATACGGGCGCCGGCGCCCGGCATGGTCTCGGCGAAATCACCGAGTAACATATGGGCCGCGTCGGGCACGCAGTCCGGGTGGGCGGCAATGCGGCGGTCTAACACGAATATCTCGCGGCCGTTGCAGCGTTCGCGCAAATGGTCGTAGGTGCGGCCGTTGCCGAGACCAATCTCAAGAACCGGACCGCCGACGCTGCGAATTAGGCCGATGGCAGCATCGAGGCAGTCACGCTGGGTCTCGAGCCGGCGAATGACGCTGTCGAGACGGCTCACTCTTGGGCGGCGAGCTTGCTGACTGTGTCCTGCAGGCGCCGGGTGGTGACGTCCAGGCGCTGGGCCAGTTCGCGCATGATCTCGATGGCGATCTGGGGGAACTGGCAGACCAGCTGGAAGAACAGCTCCTTGGAAATCTTCATGGTGGTGAGCTGGCTGGTGGCGGTCACCGTGGCGGTACGCGGCACGTCGCAGAGCACCGCGATATCGCCGACGAAGTCGTTCTTGCCCATGGTCGCCACGGTTATCGGCCCGCCCGGCGAATCGATCAAAATGTCGGCGTCGCCTTCGACGATGATGTAGAGGGCGTCGCCGTTGTCGCCCTGGTAAAACAGGCTGTCGCCGACGGCGAAGGTCAGCCGCTGGCTGGTGAAGGCAAGCAGCTTGAGCTTGCTGGCCTCGATCTTGGCGAACAGCGGAATGGTCCGCAGCAATTCGACATCTTCCTCAAGTGACATGGTGTATCCTCCTCGGGCGGTCTTTTTGGCGCTTGGTTACTCCGCCGCCATGAGCTCGGTCAAATGCGTGTCGGGCTTATCGAGTTCGTCGAACCCGCCCTGTTCGATCACGTGGCCGCCGCGCATCACCAGCACCCGGTCGAACTGGCTGGCCTGGCTCGGCCGGTGCAAAATCCAGATCAGCCCGCGGCCCTCGAAGGCCCCGAGCAGATTCTTGGTCACCTTGGTCTGGGTCGCGCCGTCGAGGGCCGCCGTGCCCTCGGAAACAATAAACACGTCGGGGCGCTTGAGCACCGCCCGGGCGATGGCCAGTTTCTGGCGCTGGGCGGCCGACAGCCGCGAGCCGCCGATACCGACCTGGAAGTCGAGCCCGACCTCGACCACGGTATCGCGCAGGCCGAGCTCATCGATAACCTCGCTGATCAGGCCACCGACCCGGCTTTCGGCCTGGGCCTGGCCGTAGAACAGCTTGCCGAACAGGATATTGTCCTGCAGCGTGCCGGCGGCGTTGTAGCGCTCGGCGTCGAAAAATTCCACCGCGTCATGGAGGTCCTCGGGCAGTTCGCGGGCGAAGATGGCGCGGGCCTCAAGCAGCCGCGCCTGCATATCGGCCTCGACGATGCCGAGGCGGTGGCGCGCCGGTATGAGCTTGAGCGGCAAGGCCAGCAGGAGGCGCTGGTCGTCACCGTCGAGAGCGCCCAGGTTGTCGATGTCGGCGCGGCCGATCAGGTCCTTGTAGTCGGGCAGCTTGTCGGCCTGAATGAAGCTGAACTGCTCGAAGAACTCGTGGTCCGGCGCCAGGTCGGAGAACAGCTCCAGCATGGTGCTGGCCACCTGATGACCGGCGCGGAGCAATTCGTCAATCAGGCCGCAGCTTTCCAGTGCCGCTCGAATTTGCGGATTGTCGGCCAGATTGTCGACGTCGAAAGTGTCGCCTACCCGGGTGCCGAACAGCAGGTTCTCGGCCACCGTGGCGTTGGTGTTGTAGCTCTCCACGTCAAAGGATTCGACCAGCCCGGCGCAGTCCGGTGCGGCGAGACGTTCGCGCAGCGTGGCGCGGGCGGCGAGAATGCGCTCGGCCACATCGGGCCGCGCCGCCGGATCGATGGTGCCGCGCAGGCCGAAGCCGTAGACATCGTCGATCATCTCGGCGGTGGCCAGGGCCTTGATGCCCTCGGCCATGAGCGCATCGTGACTGTCGACGCCGGTTGCTCCGTAATCGACCCAGTTGGCCGCGATGTCGTTGGTCGAGTTGCCGGACAGCTCGCTCTCCTTGAGCTGCCACGCCCGCGCCGCTTCATCGTCGTGTTCGGCCGCGCTCAGGGGCCGGTGCTTTAGGCCGTAAATCAGGTTATCCCCAACGCTAGCGGAAACGAAAAATGGGGCGGCCCCGGCAAACGCCATGCGGTGACCGGTGACCGCTTCGGGCAGCTCGCGAAGTTCCTGGCCGCTAATGTCGATGCGGCCGCCGGTAGGGTCGATCAGGCGGCCGAGGACCAGGGCTAGTTCCTCCTTGCCGCTGCCGCCGGCGCCGACGATGGCGACCCGCTCATCAAGGCCGAATCTGAATGACACCCCGTCGATAATCTTGACGTCGTCGTCGGTCAGGGAAAGATTGGCCACGGCGAGCTCGCCGTTGAGCCCTTCCGGCGACGCGCCATCGGTGGACATTTCTTCTTCGTCGCGCATGCCGGCGGGCTCAAACTGGGAGACCACCTGCTCGTACTTGATCTTGGCGTCGTTCTGGATCTGGTAGAAGTTGAGCAGTTCCTTCCACGGCGAGGCGATGTCCTTCTGGGCGCCCATGACGGCGACCAGGGCGCCGATTGACAGATCGCCCTGGATCACCAGATAGCCGCCGACCGAGAAGAACATCAGCGGGGTGAACTGGTTGATGAAGTTGTTGAGAAACTTGACGAAGAACTTGCGGCGGAAAATATCGAAGCGAATGCGGAAAATATCGCCGAGCCGGTGTGAGAAATCGGCGAGTTCGTAATTCGACGTGTCGTTGGCGTGAATTTCCTGGGCCCCCGAGACAGTCTCGCCGATGCGGTCAGCGAGCTTGCGCACATGGCGCACTCGTTCTTTGCCCAGAATGTTGACCGTGCGCTGGAGTTTGGGAATGACGTAGCCCTGGACCGGATAGAACATCAGCGCCATGAGCCCGAGCTTCCAGTCCTGGGCCATAATGAAGATCAGCGCCGTGACCAGCAGCCCGCCCTGATAAAGCGGTAGGGTGAAGGCGTCGCCGATGAAGCCGCCGAGCGGCTCGACCTCGGCGGTGATCATGGGAATCAGCTCGCCCTGGGAGACCTTGCGGAAATGCGGCAGGGGAAAACGCAGGATCCGGGAATAGAGCTGATAGCGCAGGCGCCGCAACATGCGTTCTCCGAGCAACCCTTTGAAAACATTAATAAAATACTTGAGGCCACCGTTGATGACCACCAACACGAAATAGATGGCGCAAAGCGTGTAGAGCAGCGGTTCACGGTCGAGCTGGATGAAGTCGACGCCGAAGAAGCCGACCGGGTCGAGGTAGCTCGCCGAGTTGGTGTTGAGCGCCCCGTTGATGATCTTCTTGGGGATTTCCAGCGAGATGTAATAGAACGGCAGGGAAAACAGGGTGATCGCCAGCACCATGAATTGCTGGCGCATGCTGTATCGCACGATGAACTTAAACGCACTGGGTTCCATTGCCATTCATCCGGCCGCGCTGAACGCGACCGCGTTACGCCCCCCTGCCTGACCGTGGGCCAAAGATTAACCCAGCTTCGACATCGGGTAAACGCTTGTCACACCCGACCAAGGGCCTCGCGTAAAAGGGAAAACATGCTTTCGCCAGGGGTTTGGCTGTGCCATAGTTATGTGTTGTGCGCCTGTTTAACGTATTGCAATTGCAAGCAGTTCAGTCGTAGAAACCGAGTGCTGGCCGATTTGATTCCTGGCGCGGTGAGTGACCGGGTCAAAGGACCGTCAGCAGATGGTGGGGAGCGGTAAGACGGGGCGGTCCTGCATTGGGGGTCCGCTGACATCGTGAAAGAGCCATTGCGGCGGTTACGCTGACGGTGATTTGGGTACCACCCCGGGTCGACAAGACGGTGGTCGATAAGACGATGTGAGTGCGATGATTGGGTGGAAGCGAAGACTGGGATGACCATGGGCCAAATCTCTGGCGACCGGCGAGTTCTGATCTATAGCCACGACACCTTCGGGCTCGGCCACCTGAGGCGGTGCCGCGCCATCGCCCACGCCCTGGTCGAGAAGTACAAGCATCTTTCGGTGATGATCCTGTCGGGCTCGCCGATTATCGGCAGCTTCGACTTCCGCGCCCGGGTCGATTTCATCCGCGTGCCCGGGGTCATCAAGCTGCGCAATGGCGAGTACACCTCGCTGAACCTGCATATCGACATCGAACACACCCTGGCCAGGCGCACCTCGATCATGCGCCACGCCGCGGAAATTTTCGATCCCGACATCTTCATCGTCGACAAGGAGCCC
>JAYZAP010000226.1:0-4419 GCA_036339655.1 Pseudomonadota bacterium
ACTCGAAATAGGCCATCTCGGGGGCATAGCCGGCATCGACCAGGGTCTCGTAGGCGGCCTGGATCAACGATGTGAGACCGCCGCACAACACCGCCTGCTCGCCGAACAGATCGGTCTCGCATTCCTCGCGGAAGGTTGTCTCGATGATGCCGGCGCGGCCGCCGCCGATGGCCGCCGCATAGGACAGGCCGATCTCGTGACAACCGCCGGTGGCGTCCCGTTCGACTGCCAGTAGGCAGGGCACCCCGGCGCCGCGTTCGTATTCGGCGCGCACGGTGTGGCCGGGACCCTTGGGGGCGACCATGAAGACATCGAGATCGGCACGCGGTTCAACCAGCTTGAAATGGACAGCCAGGCCATGGGCGAAGGCGATTGCCGCGCCTTCTCTGAGATTGCCCTTGAGCTCGTTCTCGTAGAGACCGCTCTGCAGCTCGTCGGGAGCCAACACCATGACCACGTCGGCCCAGGCGGCGGCCTCGGCGTTGGTCATCACCTTGAAGCCGGCGGCCTCGGCCTTTGGCGCGCTACCCGAGCCCGGGCGCAGCGCCACGACCACATCCTCGACGCCGCTGTCGCGCATATTATTAGCATGGGCATGGCCCTGGCTGCCGTAGCCGATGACCGCCACCTTCTTGGACTTGATCAGATTGATGTCGGCGTCGCGATCGTAAAAAACGCGCATTGTGTTCTCCTTTGGGGGCTTTCCCGGTTGTCATTGTCGTAATGTCTAAAAGGATTCGGCGCCCCGCGAGATGGCGACCACGCCGGTGCGCGAGACATCGGCCAGACCAAGCGGCGTCATCAGTTCGATGAAGGCGTTGATCTTGGCCGTATTGCCGGTCATTTCAAAAACGAAGGATTCATTGGTGGCGTCGACCACCCGGGCACGAAAGATATCCGCGATGCGAAGCGACTCGACACGTTTGTCGCCGACCCCGGTCACTTTGATCAACGCCAGTTCGCGCTCCACATGGGCACCTTCGACCGTGAGATCGCTGACCTTGTGAACCGGCACAAGGCGGCCGAGCTGGGCCTTGATCTGCTCAATGACCTCGGGGGTGCCGGTGGTCACCAGGGTAATGCGCGACACTGTCTCGGAAGCATTGATCTCGGCGACAGTGAGACTGTCGATGTTGTAGCCGCGCCCGGAAAACAGGCCGATGACACGGGCCAGGACACCGGCCTCGTTGTCCACCAGCACCGCGATGGTATGACTTTCAACTATCTCCACAGCACTCCCCCGCGCCGTCGTCACAAGAAATTGCAGCCCACGATTAGAGCAGAACCATGCCGTGTTCCGGTAGTTCGTCGACCGCCTGGTCCGGCCCCAGGGTCATTTCGTAATGGGCGGCGCCCGCCGGGATCATCGGATAAACATTTTCTTCCGGATCGACCCGAATGTCGGAGATAACCGCGTTGTCGGCCGCCAGCATTTCAGCGATCACGTCATCGACCTCATCGGGCTTGGTCGCCTGCAGGCCGACGGCGCCGAAGGATTCGGCAAGCCGGGCGAAGTCCGGCAGCGAGTCCATGTAGCTTTCGGCATAGCGGCCGCCGTGGAAGAACTCCTGCCACTGACGGACCATGCCCATGTACTGGTTGTTGAGGATGAACACCTTCACCGGCAGGCGATATTGGGCCAGTGTCGACATCTCCTGAATGTTCATCATGATCGAGGCCTCGCCGGCAACATCGATGACCAGGGCGTCTGGGTGGGCGATCTGCACCCCCATGGCGGCGGGCAGGCCGTAGCCCATGGTACCGAGGCCGCCGGACGTCATCCAGTGGTTGGGCTTGTCGAACTTGAGGAACTGGGCCGCCCACATCTGGTGCTGGCCGACCTCGGTGGTGAAATAGGCGTCGCGGTCCTTGGTTGCCTCATAGAGGCGTTCGAGGGCGAACTGCGGCTTGATGATCGACGACGAATTCTTGTAGGAGAACGAGTCCTTCATGCGCCACTTGGCGATCTGCTTCCACCAGCCGTCCAGGGCCTTGCCGTCGGTATTGCGCGGCTTCGACTTCCAGAACTTGATGGCGTCCTCGAGCACGTAGCCGACGTCGCCGACGATGGCCACGTCGACGGGCACGGACTTGTTGATAGACGACGGATCGATGTCGATGTGGATTTTCGTCGAGCCCTGGGAAAACTCGTCGAGCCGGCCGGTGATGCGGTCGTCGAAACGAGCGCCGATGGCGACCATGACATCGCATTCAGCCATGGCCATGTTGGCTTCGTATGCGCCGTGCATGCCCAACATGCCGAGAAACTGCTTGTCGGAGGCGGGAAAGGCGCCCAGGCCCATGAGTGTCAGGGTCACCGGGGCGCCGGTCAGACGGGCAAAATTGGCCAGCAGTTGGGAAGCCGCGGGGCCGGCGTTGATGACGCCGCCGCCAGCATAGATGACCGGCCGCTCGGCATTGGCGATCAGCTCGATCATTTCCTGGATGCGCGCCGGGTCGCCCTTGACCTGGGGGTTATACGAGCGGTGGCCCCGGCTGCCGTTGGCCTCATAGGTGCCGGTGGCGATGGAAACATCCTTGGGAATGTCGATAAGCACCGGGCCGGGCCGGCCGCTGCGGGCCACGTAAAATGCCTCGTGGACCGAGCGCGCCAAAGAGTTAACGTCCTTCACCAGATAGCTGTGCTTAGTGCAGGGCCGGGTGATGCCGACAGTGTCGGCCTCCTGGAAGGCGTCGTTGCCGATCAAATGGGTCGGCACCTGGCCGGTCAGGCAGATCACCGGAATGCTGTCCATCATGGCGTCGGTCAAGCCGGTAACGCAGTTGGTGGCGCCGGGACCCGAGGTCACCAGGACAACGCCGACCTTGCCTGTCGAGCGTGCGTAGCCTTCTGCCGCGTGCATGGCGGCAGCCTCGTGGCGTACCAGAATGTGACGCAACTGGTTCTGCTTGAAGATTGCGTCGTAGATGGGAAGGACCGCGCCGCCGGGATATCCGAATACAGTGTCGACACCCTGGTCGACCAATGCCTTCAGCAATATTTCCGAGCCGGTCATTTCCTTACTGGCCACGTCTGCGTCCTCCTGACAACTGCCTGTTGCGCTGCACTGAGATACCGTCGTGCCCCCGAGCGGACGCGACTCCTCGGGGCCACCTGCACCACAGGCGCCCGCGAAAGCATGGCAACCTAGTGTCTCGCTATGGCCCGGTCAACAGAAACTGGCGGGTTTCCTCGATTGCCCGCGCGGCCACGGTGCCAGAATAGGCGGCTTCCATAACCACCGCCGCGGGGTTCTGGTGGCGCAGCCAAGTAAGCTGACGCTTGGCGTATCGACGTGTCTCTTGCTGCGCCGCAGCAATTGCAGCTTCGAGGCTGCATTCGCCGTTAAGATGGCGACCCAATTCGGGCAGGCCGAGGGCCTTCATGGCGGGAATTGCCGGGTCGAGGCCAAGGGCATGAACGGTGCGCGCCTCATCGAGGGCGCTGCCTTCGACCATGGCCAGAAAACGGGCGTCGCAGGCAGCGTAGAGGTCTTCGCGGGGCGGCACCAGGGCAAGCATCAGCACCGGGCCGCCGTAGGCTCCAGCGGATGGCGGCTGGCGTTGCCAGTCGGCTAGCGATTCTCCGGTCGCTTCCATCACCTCCCAGGCCCGCATGAGCCGCTGGCGGTCGCCCAGCGCGAGGCGCGCCGACATCACCGGGTCGCGCTCGGCCAGTTCCTTATGAAATGCCGGGCCGCCGATTTCAGCATGACGCGCCCGAGCCGCCGCCTTGACGTCAGGTGGAATTTCCGGCACCGGTGACAATCCTTCGAGCAGAGCCCGTATATAGAGGCCGCTGCCGCCGGCCAAAATGGGCAGGACGCCGGTGGCGTGGGCGGCGTCGATTTCGACCATTGCCATGTCGCGCCAGCGCGCCGCCGAGCAGGCCTCGCGCACGGATACCACGCCAAACAGTCGATGGGCCGCCCGCGCGTCGCCGCCCGGCCCGGGCCGATTGCTCAGGATACGCAGCTCATCGTAGACCTGCATGCTGTCGGCATTGATGACTACGCCGCCGAATTCCTCGGCCAGGTCGCGGGCGAGGGCCGACTTGCCGCTGGCCGTGGGGCCGGCGACCACGACAATCGGACCGCTTTCGCCGTCAGCCATGAACGGTTGCCCCGACCGCGCCCGGCCCGTAGTTTCCGCCCATGACCAATGTCCTCACCCTCATCGCCAACCCCCTGGCCCGTAACCTCGACGATAACAAAATCGCGGGCGCGCGCGAGGCACTCGCCGCCGCCGGCGCCACGGTCGCCGTCGATATCCCAGACTACGGCGTGGAAGTCGCCGCTCACAGGCGAATCAGCCAGATGGCGCCGACCCCAATACAGGCGGCGGCGAGCCCGACCGAGCGCAGCAACGACGACGGCAGGGAAATAACCTGCTCCATCATACGCTTCATGGCGTCAGGGA
>JAYZAP010000227.1:0-4574 GCA_036339655.1 Pseudomonadota bacterium
GTGCCGCCAAGCCGCGACGGCCCCAACTCGGCGTCCAAATCGTTGATTCGCGCCGCCACGCTGTCGCCGGCGATCGTGGCGCTGATCTGTACCTTGCCGAGGTCGCGGCGGGCAAAGCGGATGTCATCGCCGAGGGATTCGGCGAAGGCCACGAAATCCGGATGGCCCAGGTTGACCGCCAGATCGTAGGTCGGCGTATCCAGCAGGGTAGCAAGGCGACCATTCAACCGAAGATCGGCGCCCAGAGCCGCCGCGGTCAGCGCGATAGTTGCCGCGTCGACGGCGCCTTTCACCGTGCCATCGAGGGCAATCGGCGTATGGGAGGCGGTATCGGGAAGGCTGACTCCGAAGCGCCTGGCGAGCAATGCCAGGCTGTCGGCGCGGAGTGAAATGGTGGCATCGACCCGCGGTGACGCGACGAGGGCGTCGAGAACGCCGGCGAAGCGGGCCTCGGTGTCGGACAGGGTGACCGTGGTATCGAGAGTCACCGCCGCTCCGTTGCCCTTGGCCGAGCCGTGGATGACCACGCCGCCGAGATTGCCGTCCGGCGGCGCCACATTGGCGAGTTGGAACAGGCTGGCCGCATCGGCGGCGTTGGCGCTGTAGGTCACATCGAACCCTGGTGCGGCCGAATCGATGGTGCCGGCAAGCGTGGCGCCGGCGCCCGCAAGATCGTCGATTCGCAAGGCCCGAATCCTAAGAACGCCCCGGCGCAAACCGGCATCGAGCGTTATGTCGCTCAACGGCAGCCCCCTGTAGACCAGCTTACCGACCTTGGTCTTGAGTTCGGCGTCGAATTCACCAAACACAGCCAGGGGGTCGTCGCCCTCGCCGCCGCCTCGATCGCCGGCCGCCGCCGGCGCCATGTAGGCGTCGAGATTGATCTGGTCGAGCGTGATGATGGCGTTGAACGCCAGGCGCGGGCCGAGGCCGATATTGACGGCGCCGGTCAACCGCGACGAATCGACCCGCAGATCGATGGCCGACACCTTGGCCAGGGTTGGCGTGACCTCGACCCTGCTCGACAGGCTGAGCTTGCGCAAGCGGTCGGCCGGCACCCCGGTGGGGGTTATGTCCAGCCAGTCGAAAACGGCGCGCAGGTTATCGGCCGAGGCCTCGACCTGGCCGTCGAAGTGATGCCTGCCATCGGGAAAATCGAGGACACCGAACACCGTCACGTCCGAGCCGCCGGGCAGCAGAGTCGAGGCCTGTTGCACCGTCACCACGCCCTGATCGAGGGCGGCGACCAACGCCGCCTGGCGGACCACGGACTGGTTGTACACAACCGCGTCGACGCGAAGATCGAGGGTCGCATAGATTTCGCCGGGAAGGCTAAATGGCCGCGCCACGTTGCCGCCATCGCTACCACCGGCGGGCTCCAGGGTCGCCGCCGACGCCAACAGCTTGTCGAGATCGACATATTTGAGAGCGATCGCCACATCGACCTGGGGATCGTCGGTCAACAGGGCGTTGACCGCGCCGGTGCCCTGGACCCCGCCCAGGTCGAACACCACGTCGTTAACACCAGCCGTCACGGTCGACGCCGCGACACTGGCGTCGAGCGAAAACGCGTGGGCAAGGAGTGGATTGGCGGTGTTCCCGCCACCGCCCGAAAAGGCGTTGATCAGGCGCGCCAGAGACCCGCCCTTGACCTTGAGTCTGCCGCTCACCTCGGCGTCAGGACTGGCGGAGGACGCCGAACCATTGAACGTCAGGGTCGTGTCGGCATCGCTCAGCGACAAATTGACGCGCAGGGGAAGCGGACGCTGGTCGAGCGCGCCGATCTGGACCTCGAAAGCCAGGGGAATTGCCCAGGAAGTTAACCGTGCGACTAAGCTCCCCGTGGCACGGAACGGCCCATTGAGGGAGTCCACCGCCGCTTCGAGATTGAGGTTTTCAACTCTTTCGACGGTTCCGGCCACACCGTCGCGATAGGTCAGGGTGGCGCCTTTGACCACCAAACTATCGATGCGCAGGGCCAGCGAGGTGGACCCGCCCGCCGCCTCGCCACCTGGGGTCCCCAGCCGCCAGTTGGCGCGGCCGTCGTCCAGCACCTCGAGCTCAATCACGGGATTTACGAACGTCAGGCTGCCAACCTCGATGTCGCCGGATAACAGCGGCATCAGCGCCACGCTCGCCTCGACCACGCCGATTCGCACCATGTCCGGTGCCGTGGCGCCGTCGAGATTGGCGAATCGCATTCCCGCCACCCTGATTGTCGGCAACGGCACCAGCGACACCGCTATATCGCCGTCAATAACCAGGTCGTGGCCCGTGGCATCCTTGACCGCAGCGACGATGTCGCCCTTGTAGTCATTGAGATCAAGCAAGAATGGCGCGACCACCACGACCAAAATCAGCAGGGCCAGAACTCCCGAGACGATGTAGGCGAAAGTCTTCATGGCCAAATCCTGCCGACGATAGGCGCAACACCCATGATAAGGATTGCGCGCGTCAACGATTGCGCTAAGCTAATGGTGGTTGCATGCAGTCACTATAGAGCGAAAACCAGAGTGTCAGGTAGCGGTTGATCATGGGCGACGTCGTCAATCTCAATCATTTTCGAAAACGCAAGGAACGCGAGCAGCGGGAGATTCGTGCTTCCGAGAACCGCGCCAAGACCGGGCGCGGCAAGGGCGAGAGAGAGATGACGCAAAACGAGTCCGACCGCCAGCAGCACGACCTCAACAGCAAACGCCTCGACAACACCCCGATCGACGACAGCGCCTAACGCTTCTCGCCAAGCGCTTCCAGGTACCGCTTGACGGTACCTTCGAAACCGAAATTCAGAGCATCAGCGGTGAAGGCGTGGCCGATTGAAACTTCGGCAAGCCAGGGCATGGCCTGCTGAAACCTTGCCAGGTTGACCAAATCGAGATCGTGGCCGGCGTTGAGGCCGACATCAAGGTCGCGGGCCGCTTCGCTGGCGGCCCGATAGCCGGCGAATACCGCGTCGTCCTCGGCGCCACCATAGGCCTCCGCATAGGGTCCGGTGTAGAGCTCAATGCGATCGGCACCGACGTCGCGGGCGTGGCGCACGTGCTCGGGGTCGGCGTCGACGAACAGGCTGACCCGCGTTCCCATACCCTGTAGCGCTTCTATCACCGTGCCGAGCCGGTCGGCGTTGGCCGGAATATCCCAGCCATGGTCCGATGTTGCGGCCTCGGGGGAGTCGGGCACCAGGGTCGCCTGATGGGGCCGCACTTGGTCGATGAGACCCACGAAATCGGGGAACGGATTGCCTTCGATGTTGAACTCGACGGTGTCACCGTACTCCGACGCCAACATGGCCGCCAGTTCAGTCGCGTCGCTGCGCCGGATGTGACGCTCATCGGGTCGGGGATGAACCGTGATGCCGTGAGCGCCGGCGTCGATCACCGCCCGAGCCGCATCAAGAACGCCGGGCCGGCCGGTATCGCGCTGATTGCGCAGCATCGCGACCTTGTTGAGGTTGACGCTCAACTTGGTCAAAGGGCAACCACCTTGCCCGGGTTCATGATGTTATGGGGATCCAGGGCCTGCTTGAGCTGGCGCATGACGCTGATACCCTCACCATGCTCGGCCTGGAGGAAATCGAGCTTGCCGTAGCCGATGCCGTGCTCGCCGGTGCAGGTGCCGTCCAGGGCCAGGGCCCGCATCACCATGCGCTCATTGAGCCGTTTGGCCTCGGCGACCTCCGCTTCGTCGTCCGGGTCGACAAAATAAATCAGATGGAAGTTGCCGTCGCCCACATGACCTACCAACGGCGCCAGGATGTTCGACGCTTCCAGGTCTGCCTGGGTCTCGGAAATGCATTCGGCGAGCCGTGATATGGGAACACAGACGTCGGTGGCAATACCAACCTTGGTCGGGGCCAACGCCTGGGTCGCGTAGTAGGTGTCGTGGCGCGCCTGCCACAGGCGATTGCGCTCTTCTTCCAGGGTGGTCCATTCGAAGGCGCTGCCGCCGAAATCATCGGCGATGGCGCGGACCGTTTCGGCCTGCTCGACGACGCTCGCCGGGGTGCCGTGAAACTCGAAGAACAGGGTCGGCGCCACGGTGTAATCGAACCCGGCATAGTCGTTAACCGCCCCCATGGTCGCCGCGTCGAGCAATTCGATGCGCGCCACCGGTACCCCGCTCTGGATGGTCAGGATAACCGTATTGACCGCTTCGTCGATGGTCGGAAAGGCGCAAACCGCCGCCGAAATGGCTTCGGGAATACCGTAGAGACGGAGCGTCACCTCGGTAATCACGCCCAGGGTCCCTTCAGAGCCGACGAACAACCGGGTCAGGTCGTAGCCGGCGGCCGACTTGCGCGCCCGGCGGGCGGTGCGGATGACCCGACCGTCGGCCAGCACCACGTTGAGCGACAACACGTTTTCGCGCATGGTGCCGTAGCGCACCGCGTTAGTCCCCGAGGCGCGGGTCGCAGCCATGCCGCCCAGGGAGGCATCGGCGCCGGGATCGACGGGAAAGAACAAGCCGGTATCGCGCAGGTGGGTGTTGAGCTGCTTGCGGGTAACGCCGGGCTCGACGGTGACGTCCATATCCTCGGCATTGACCTGGAGAATCCGGTTCATCTGGCTCAGATC
>JAYZAP010000228.1:0-6821 GCA_036339655.1 Pseudomonadota bacterium
CCAGTCCATTCGAATTGGCGGAGGTTGTATGGATTGGCGCCTGCTCAGCGCGCCGGTCGTGGAGCATGCGCAGGGTCTCGCGGGTCTCCCGCAGGGTCTCGGCGTGGAAGTCGGCCATCGCGATGGCGGTGGTTTCGTCGCTGACCTCGTCGAGTTTACCGCCGTCGGGGCTGTAGATGACGCTTCGTCCGCCGTAGTCGAGGCCGTCATGGCCACCGACGAAGTTGGCGAAGGTGACGTATACGGTGTTTTCCAGGGCTCGCGCTGGGAAGTAGATGGCGCGGCGCTTGTCGGACCTGCCGAGCGGGAAGGCGCCGCCCACCAGGTAGGCGTCGGCGCCGGCCATTGCCGCCGCCCAGCCGTGCTCGGGGAAGCTTGAGTCGTAACAGATGCCGAGGACCAGCCGCCAGCCATGGACTGAGATCAGGTATCCCGCCTCGCCAGGAACGAACCAGTTTTTCTCCGGGCCGTCCAGGTGTTGATTGTCGTAGGTCGCGCAGATGTCACCCCGGCGGTCGATGACCAGGGCCGACAGTCCCAAGCCCCGTGCATTGGGCAGGCAGCCGCCGACCACGGCGACCATCGAAATTTGTCGACAGGCGTCGCGAATGAATACAAGCGCCGGTCCGTCCTGATCGATGACGCATCGCGCCGGATCATCTGTCAATAGGGTCGAGGCGTATCTCGGCAGGGAGAGTTCCGGAAACACCGGCACGTCGACGCCCTGCCCGCCGGTTTGGTTCAGTATGGCCACATGGGCGTTGGCGTTTGCCACCAAGTCGAACTGAGCCGCGCCGATCCGCAAGTTCCACCGTTGGCCGTTGCGTGGCATTTCGTTCAAAGGTAAGAAACCACATCGGTCTTGGCGAAGTCATCGCCCTCGAACCGCAGTGGTTCATCGGCCGTCTTGCTCAGGGCGTAGCTGAAACAATCGCCAAAATTCAGCCCCACGGGATGCTGTTCATTGCCATACGTGCTGAATGCATGGCGGGCCACTTTCAATTGTTCCTGATTGAAAGCGATGGTCTCGATTCCAGCGCCAAACAGCAACAAGTCAAGCTCGCGTTCGCCGGATGGCCCCTTTCGGGAACCGGCGACCATTGCCGCTTCAAGAACTGAAGCAGCCGAAATGAGACGGGTCGAGTCAGCCTCGATATGGTCACTGTAGCGTTCGGCACCGTCCTCGCCGAACAGAATGGTGAGGACGGCGGAGGCGTCAATGACCATTAGGTCGGTAATCCGTGTTCATCGTAGCCGATAATTTCATCGGCGCTGCGTTTGTCTTGGTCGGGCAGCGCGGCGCAGCGGCGGCTTATGGCCATAATTTCATCTTTGAGGCTAACCGGGCTCTTGGCGCACTCGCGCTTCAAGCGCTGGCGCAAGGCGACTACGACAGCCTGTGTGATCGATACACCGGTTCTTTCGGCAAGCTCGCGGGCTAGGCGATCCGCCTCAGTGTGTTTGATATTGAGAGCCATTCGAAATCTTCCAGAAAGAAATATAGGTATATTCTTTATGCCACAATCAGCCAAAATCTCCTAGGCGCCAAGAACAGGGCGTATCGCTTCCCTCCCCCTACTTCGGAAACTCCAACCCCATATTGCGGTAATGGCTGGGGTCGTCGGTCCATTTGGGGGCGACTTTTACGTGGATGAAGAGGTGCACCGGCTGGCCCAGGACGTCGGCTAGGTCGGCGCGGGCCAGGGTGCCCACGTCCTTGATCTGGCGGCCGCCCTTGCCGAGCACGATGGGTTTGTGGCTGTCGCGCAGCACGTAGACGATCTGGTCGATTTTGACGCTGCCGTCCTTGCGTTCCTCCCAGGCCTCGGTCTCCACGGTCAGGGCGTAGGGTAGTTCCTGGTGGAGCCGCAGGAACAGCTTCTCGCGGGTCACCTCGGCGGCGAGCAGGCGGAGCGGTATGTCCGAAAGCTGGTCCTCGGGATAGAGCCAGGGGCCGGGCAGCATGCGCCCCGCCAAGAAGGCCCGCAGGTCGTCGACGCCGTCGCCCTTGAGGGCCGAGATCATGTAGGTATAGGTGAAGATGCCGGTGTCCTGGAGTTCGGCGGCCAGGGGCAGCAGGCGGTCGCGCTTGACCGTGTCGATCTTGTTGAGGGCCAGCACTGCCATGCGTTTTTGTGCGGTGAGGCCATAGATGATGCGCCGGGTGTCGCGGTCGACACCGCGCTGGGCATCGACCAGCACCACCACCACGTCGGCGTCGTGGGCGCCGCTCCAGGCCGCCGTCACCATGGCCCGCTCGAGGCGGCGCTTGGGCGTGAAGATGCCCGGGGTGTCGAGGACCACGATCTGGGTCTGGCCGGCCATGCAGATGCCAGTGATGCGGGTCCGGGTAGTCTGGACCTTGGGCGTGACGATGGAAACCTTGCCGCCGATCAGCAGGTTCAACAGGCTCGACTTGCCGGCGTTGGGCGCCCCGACCAGGGCGACAAAGCCGCATTTGGTATCGCCAAGATTGTCGCGAGTCATTTCGCCACCATGGCCAACAGGGCGCCGGCGGCGGCCTGCTCGGCGGCCCGTTTCGAGCGGCCCATGCCGGCCACGGTGGGCTGGCCGTTAACCTTGACCTCGACCTCGAACATCGGGTCATGGGCTGGCCCCTGCTCGGCGATGGTGGTATAGCGTGGCAGCGGCCGTCCGGCGCCCTGGGCCCACTCCTGAAGCTCGGTCTTGGCGTCCTGGGGCGGCGCGGCCATGGCCTCCATCATCGCGCTCCAGTGGCGGCGCACGAAGCCCTCGGCGGTGGCCAGGCCGCCGTCCAGGTAGAGCGCCGCGATCAGCGCTTCCATGGCGTCGGCCAGCAGCGCAGGGTTGGCCCGGCCGCCGCTGTCCTCCTCGCCTTTCGACATTTCGATCATCCCATCGATGTCCAGTTCTGCCGCCACCTGGGCCAGGGCCTGGCGCTGCACCAGGGCGGCCAGCCGCTTGGCCAGGGCGCCCTCGTCCTCGCCGGGAAAGCCGTCGTGGAGCATATGGGCGATGACCAGTCCCAACACCCGGTCACCAAGAAACTCAAAACGCTCGTAACTCCGCCGCCCGGTTCGGGCGCTGGCGTGGGTCAGCGCCTCGAGAAGCAGCTCAGGCCGCCCGAAGTCATGGCCGAGTGCTTCGGCGGCGGTATCGAGGCGCAGATTGTTTTCGCCGTTCATTCAACGGTCTGGAACAGCCGCGCGTAGCGGGTGGCGGTGAACCATAGCCAGGGTTCCCAAAGTTCGGCGCTGCCGTCGGTGGAGTAGAACAGGATCTCGGCGCGGCCGACCAGGTTTTCGGCGGGAATGAAGCCGACTGCGTTGGGCACCCGACTGTCTTGCGAGTTGTCGCGGTTGTCGCCCATGGCGAAGAAATGGCCGTCGGGCACCACGAAAACCCGGGTGCTGTCGAGGCGGCCCTGGGGGACCGTGTCGAGCACCCGGTGACGGACTCCATTGGGTAGAGTCTCAATATACTGAGCGGCACGGCGGCTGTTGCCGAAGCGGTCGGTATCGACGAAGTCCTTGATGCGCTCGCGCCCGACGACGGCGCCGTTGATGTGAAGCACGCCCTCGATCATCTGGATGTGATCGCCGGGCAGGCCGATGATGCGTTTGATGTAGTCGACCGAATTGTCCCTCGGCAGCTTGAATACGGCGATATCGCCGCGTTTCGGCGGATCGAACCAGATGCGCCGCTCTTTGCCGCCGATGTTCAGGGGCAGCTTGCTGAGGCCAATAAGTTCACCAAAGAAATCGAACGAGAAGCGGCTGTATCCGTAGGGGAACTTCGAGACAAACAGGTAATCACCGATCAACAGGGTCGGGATCATCGAGCCCGAGGGAATGTTGAACGGCTCGTACGCCGCCGTGCGGATGCCCAGGGCAATGATGATCGCGTAGATCACCGTCTTGGCGGTATCCCAAAGACCCGACAATCGGCCGGGCGCCGGAATATCGTCCGGGTCGATTTCGTCTGCCATCAAGAAAACTTCATATCAGATTGTGGAGGGTCGTGGCTTTCGGCGCGACATCTATCACGTTTCACCGTTGGCGACAGCCGAGATCAGGACGATGGCCTGGGCCGACGGGGGCTCGTCGGTGATGGTCAGGTCGATTTGCGCGGTCATGCCGGCGGGCGTCAGTTCGGTCAGGCGTTTGGCGGCGCCGCCGGTGAGCTTCATGGTCGGCTTGCCCGATGGCAAATTGACCACCCCCAGGTCGCGCCAGAACACACCTTTGCGGAATCCCGTGCCGAGCGCCTTGGAACAAGCCTCCTTGGCCGCGAACCGCCTTGCGTAGCTGGCCACCCGCTGGGCCCGGCGGTCGCATTTCTTGCGCTCCTGCTCGGTGAAGATGCGGTTGGCGAAGCGTTCGCCGAAGCGTTCGAAGGTGCGCTCGATACGGCGGATATCGATGATGTCGCTGCCAAGGCCAATAATCATCGCGGTCTAGGCGCTGCGCGCGCCGCCGGCCTCGGCACGGGCGTTGTCCACGAGCGCCCGCATGCGGCGGACGGTGCTCTCGAGGCCGCCGAAGATCGCCTCGCCGACCAGGAAATGGCCGATATTGAGCTCGACCACGTTGGGTATGACCGCGATCGGCCCCACCGTATCGAAGGTCAGACCGTGGCCCACATGGCACTCGAGCCCCAGGCGGCCAGCCAGGGCGGCGGCGCCGGCGATTCGTTCAAACTCCCTGCCGCGCTCCGGCCTGGCCGAGGCCGCGCAGTAGGCGCCGGCGTGGAGTTCGACCACGGCGGCGTCGAGGGACCGCGCTGCTTCGACCTGAAAACCCTCCGGGTCGATGAACAGGGAGACCCGAATGCCGGCGTCGGCCAGCTCGGCGACGAAGGGCTTGAGGTGGTTGTGGCCGCCGGCGGCGTCGAGGCCGCCCTCGGTGGTCACCTCCGCGCGCTTCTCCGGCACCAGGCAGGCGGCGTGGGGCAAGTGACGCAGCGCAATGGCGTGCATCTCATCGGTTGCCGCCATTTCGAAGTTGAGCGGCAGGTCGATCTGGTTGATCAGGCGCTCGATGTCGTCGTCCTCGACGTGGCGGCGGTCCTCGCGCAGATGAGCGGTGATGCCGTCGGCGCCGGCCTTGGCGGCAATGCGGGCAGCGCGCACCGGGTCCGGATGGTCGCCACCGCGCGCGTTGCGGATGGTTGCCACGTGATCGATGTTGACTCCGAGGCGAAGTTTCTCACTCATCTGGACGTTTCCTCTTCGGTCCCTTCGGCCCTCTGGCGCAGGAATTTCCGACACCGTTTGCGGCGCCGTCGGCGCTGGTCCTGGTAGTTGGCGACGACCATGCGGATCGGTAGGTAACTGACTAGCCAAACCACAAACCCGGCGGGAAGGCCGCCAATCGTCATGGGCAAGAATATTGCGACCAGATGATCATATATAGTGCTCGGATGGCTAAAGATATACGCCAAGGTGATACCCTCAGGAAGGCCATGACCAGCTTCCCAGCCCAGCACCAAACAACCGAGCCGGTAAACGCCGACCCAGATGAAGGGAAAGGTCCAAGGGTTACCGACTGCAGTACCAATGGCCGAAGCCAAAATGTTGGCGCGAATTGCCCAAGCCAACAAGCCGGCCCCGATGAAGTGGAAAAACACAAAGGGCGTGAACGACATGGCCGCGCCGCAGGCAAACCCCGCCGCGATGCTGTAGGGCGAACCGGGTAGCCGCCTGACCCGGTGAAGCACATAGGTGACGGCGCGGCGAAAGCCGCTTTTCGGCCACACGAAATCGCGAAGGCGTGACCCCCAGCCCTGTTGTTTGCGACGGCGGAACATGCAACCTGTGAAGCTAGGGTTGCGGCCGGCTGCCCGGTTTTACCGCCGGTGTGGCGGCCAGTTCGGGCGGCAGATTGTCGGCTTCGTACGTGGGTACCGCGAGGCGGGCCAGGGACACCAGGGGCACGCCAAGCTCGGCGGCGCCATTGCTGCGGTCGATCAGGCAACTGGCGGCGACCACCTGGCCGCCGTTGGCGGCGATGCTGGTGATACATTCGAGGGAGGATTTGCCGGTGGTAACGATGTCCTCGGCCATCTGCACCCTGGCACCGGGTGGAATCGAGAAACCCCGCCTGAGTTCGAGTTCGCCGTCGACCCGTTCGGTGAAGATCGCCGGCACGCCGAGTTGGCGTCCCATCTCATAGCCGACCACCACCCCGCCCATGGCCGGCGACACCACCATGTCGATGGCGTCCACGCCGATCTCGGCCTCGATCCGCCGCGCCAGGTCGGCGCACAGGCGGGCGCCGCGCCGGGCATCCATCATCACCCGGGCGCATTGCAGGTAGGCTGGGCTGTGGAGGCCCGAACTCAACAGGAAATGGCCCTGCAGCAAGGCGCCGGCGTCGCGGAACTCGTCGAGAACCTGATCCGTGGTCATGCCGTTGTTGGTCATTGCGTCGTGGTGCCCATCTTTATCGTTGTGGTTCAGCCCCGGGCCCGTTCCACCGAGCTGATTACCGGCGTTGTCCTCAGGGCGGCGATGATATTGGTCAGGTGTTTCACGTCCTGGACTTCAATGTCGACGATCATCTCGAAAAATTCCACTGATCGATTGGTAATCTTCAAATTGCTTATGTTGCCCTGGTTCTTGGCAATGACCATGGACAAGGTGCCGAGACCGCCAGGTTCGTTGTTGACCACAACGACGATGCGGCCAAGGTGGCCGTCCTGGTCTTCATTGTCCGTATCCCAGGAAACGTCGAGCCAGCGCTCGGGACTGTCGGTGAAGGTCTCCAGGGTTTCGCAGTCGATGGTATGGATGGTGACGCCCTTGCCGGTGGTGACGATACCGACGATGCGGTCTCCCG
>JAYZAP010000229.1:0-7251 GCA_036339655.1 Pseudomonadota bacterium
AATCGGCAAGTTCGCCATGAACGGCGGGCTCTACAAGGGGTCCAAGCCGGTCATGTGGTCGGTGGTCGAGAAGACCGCCCTGGCCGAGGCCGAGATCGAGTATCACGACCACACCTCGACCACCATCCATGTGTGTTTCCCGGTCATCAAGGCGTCGCTGCCGGCCCTGGAGGGCGCCGCGGTGGTGATCTGGACGACCACGCCGTGGACCATCCCGGGCAATCGCGGCGTCGCCTTCGGCGGCGCCCTCGACTACGTGGTCTTCGAGGTCGTCGCGGTCGCGGACGACAGCGCGGCCAAACCCGGCGACAGGCTGGTCACCGCCGCCGAACTCAAGGCCGACACCTGCGAGCAGGCAGGCATCACCAAGAGCCGTAATATTGCCGGAATTATCGGCAATGACCTGACCGGTACGGTCTGCGCCCATCCCCTGCGCGGCCAGGGCTACGACTTCGACGTCCCCCTGATGGACGCCGATCACGTCTCCCTGGAAGCCGGCACCGGCCTGGTTCACATCGCCCCGGGCCACGGCGCCGAGGACTTTGACGCCGGTACCGCCTTCGGCCTGGAGGTGCCAGAGACCGTGGACGGCGACGGGCTGTTCTTCCCGGCGGTACCGCTGTTCGCTGGCCAGCACGTGTTCAAGGCCAACGACGGCATCGCCGACACCCTGGCCGCGGCCGGCGCCCTGCTGGCCCGCGGCAAGATCACCCACAGCTATCCCCACTCGTGGCGCTCCAAGGCGCCGCTGATCTTCCGCAATACGCCGCAATGGTTCATCTCCATGGCGACCAACGATCTTCGCGACACGGCGCTCGCGAGCATCGATGCGGTGCGCTGGGTGCCGCCGGCCGGGCGCAACCGGATCCGCGCCATGATCGAGCAGCGGCCCGACTGGGTGATCTCGCGCCAGCGCGCCTGGGGCGTGCCCATCGCGGTGTTCGTCGACAAGGCGAGCGGCGAGTTGTTGCGCGACCAGGCGGTGCTCGACCGCATCGCCGATGCCTTCGAAGCGGGCGGCGCCGATGTCTGGTACACCGCCGATCCCCAGGATTTTCTCGGCGACGATTACGACGCTGCTGACTACGACAAGGTTGACGACATCGTCGACGTGTGGTTCGAGTCGGGCTCGACCCACAGCTTCGTGCTCGAGGCCCGCGACGATTTGGGCTCGCCGGCGGCCCTGTATCTTGAAGGCTCAGACCAGCATCGCGGCTGGTTCCACTCGTCGCTGCTGGAATCCTGCGGCACCCGGGGCCGGGCGCCCTACGACACCGTGCTGACCCACGGCTTCGTGCTCGACGGCGAGGGCCGCAAGATGTCCAAGTCCCTCGGCAACACCATCGAGCCGCAAAAGATCATCGACCAGTACGGCGCCGATATCCTGCGCATCTGGGTGGTCAGCGCTGACTATTCCGAGGACGTGCGCATCTCCGATGAGATCATGCGCTACCAAGCGGATTCCTATCGCCGCCTGCGCAATACCCTGCGCTACCTGCTGGGCAATCTCACCGGCTTCGACGAAGCCGAGCGCCTGGCCCATGACGAGATGCCGGAACTCGACCGCTGGATGCTCCACCGGATCAGCGAAATCGACGCCGAGGTGCGGCGCTGTTGCAACAACTTCGAATTTCATACCATGTTCGCCGCCCTCCATAACTTCTGCGCCATGGACCTGTCGGCGTTTTATTTCGATATCCGCAAGGATGCGCTGTATTGCGATGAGTTGTCATCGACCCGGCGGCGGGCGGCGCGCAGCGTGCTCGATACCCTGTTCAACTGCCTGACCGCTTGGTTGGCGCCGATCATTCCCTTCACCTCCGAGGAAGCCTGGCTCAACCGCTTTCCCAGCCAAGACGACAGCGTTCATTTGCGCCTGTTTCCCGACATCCCGGCGGCATGGCGCGATGACGCCTTGGCGGCCAAGTGGGCCAAGGTGCGGGCGCTCCGCCGGGTGGTCACCGGAGCCCTGGAAGTCGAGCGCCAGGAAAAACGCATCGGCTCCAGCCTCCAGGCCAAGCCGACGGTCCATGCCACCGGCGATTACGTGGCCGCCATGGCGGGCCTCGACCTCGCCGAGATCAGCATCACCTCCACGGCGACGTTGGCCGAGGGCGCGGCGCCCGCCCGCGCCTTCGCGATCGACGATATCAGCGGCGTCAGTATCGTTGCCGGCCTGGCCGAGGGTGACAAATGCGGCCGTTGCTGGCGGGTCCTGCCCGATGTCGACGGCGACGGCGCCCTGTGCGATCGCTGTGTGAGCGCGGTCGCGGCCAGCGCCGCCGCGCCGGTCGTCACCGAGCCCGGTTGAGGACCACGGTGCTGCGTCTCGGACTGGGGATCGCGGCGGCAGTGGCGGTGGCTGACCAAGTTGTCAAATGGTGGGTCCTGGATACTCTGATGGCGACGCCCGAAGGCATCGAGGTTTTGCCGGTCTTCAATCTGGTCCTGGTGTGGAACCGGGGCATCAGCTTCGGCATGTTCGGCGGCGGCGCGCTGGCGCCGTGGCTGCTCGCAGCCTTCGCTGGGGCCATCGCGGTGGCGCTCGGCGTCTGGCTCGCCCGGGTCGAGACGCGCCTGCTCGGCGCCGCCCTCGGCCTGGTCATCGGCGGCGCCGTGGGCAACATCGTGGACCGCCTACGGTTCGGCGCAGTGGCCGATTTTTTCGACCTTCACGTGGCCGGATATCATTGGCCGGCGTTCAATCTGGCGGACGCGGCGATTACTATCGGCGTCGCCCTGCTGCTCACCGATGCCTTGCTCATTGGTCGCAAAAAGCATACATAAACAGAGATGTTTCCGTTCCGTGGACGACGCACCCCCGCCCTGGCCGGGGCCGCCTGCCTGGTGGCCCTGAGCTTGAGCCTAAGCGGCTGTGAAAATGTCAAGCAACAGCTCGGTCTGGGCAAGTCCGCGCCCGACGAATTCAACGTCGTCACCCGGGCGCCGTTGACCCTGCCGCCGGACTATTCCCTGAGACCACCTGATTCGACCGCCCTGGGACCCCAGGAGACCACGGTTCAGCAACAGGTCTGGCAAATACTCTCCGGTAGTGAAGCCGGCGCTTCCGACAGCCAGGCGACGGCGGGCGAGATGGCGTTGCTGTCCCACGCCGGCGCCAAAGAGGCGATGTCCGACATTCGCCAGGTGCTCAACGACGAAAATGCCATCTACGCCGATGAAGACCAGGCGTTTGTCGACTCACTGATCTTCTGGCGCGACGATGTCGGCAGCGAAGTCCTGGTCGACCCGACCAAGGAGGCCCAGCGCCTGCAGGAGGCCGAAGCCCTCGGCGAGGTCCCGACCGGCGACAATTCGGCCGTCATCGAGCGCCGCGAAAAGGGCATCCTGGAGGATATTTTCTAGAAGGATATGGTCTAGCCTGGCGCCACGTCGGGAGCGACGTGTCGTTCGCGGCCTTTTCGACCATGGGGGATTTATGGTCAGCGTGAAGCGCCGGGGGCGTTTTCGCCGCAAGCTGTGGAGCCAAGTTGATGCCGTCATTCGTCCGTCATGCTCTGTTCATCGTGTTGCTTGCGGCGGTCGCCGCGGCGCCGGCCGGCGCCGGGGTGTTCAATCCCGAGACCTTCGCCCTGGACAACGGCATGGAGGTGGTCGTGGTGCCCAACCACCGCGCCCCGGTCGTGGTGCACATGGTGTGGTACCGCACCGGCGCGGCCGACGAGCCGGCGGGCAAATCCGGGGTCGCCCATTTTCTCGAACACCTGATGTTCAAGGGCACGCCAACGGTTCCCGACGGTGAGTTTTCCGCCATCGTGTCGCGCAACGGCGGTAACCAGAACGCCTTCACCGGTCACGACTACACCGCTTACTACCAGAAGGTGGCCGAGGACCGCCTCGGCCTGGTCATGGAGCTCGAGGCCGACCGCATGGTTAATCTGGTGCTGACCGACGACGTGGTGCTGTCGGAACGCAAGGTAATCCTCGAGGAACGCCGGTCGCGCACCGACAACGACCCGAGCTCGCTGTTCAGCGAACAGCTCGACGCCGCCCGCTATCTCGCCCATCCCTACCGCATTCCGGTGATTGGCTGGGCGCATGAAATCGCCAGCTTGACCACCGACGACGTCCTCGCCTTCTACCGCCGCCATTACGCCCCGGACAACGCCATCCTGGTGGTCGCCGGCGACGTCACCATGGCCGAGCTGCGGCCCCTAGCCGAACGCACCTATGGCGCCGTGCCGGCGGCCGGCGTCGAGCCGCGGCGGCGCCCGCAGGAGCCGCCCCATCTCGCGGCCCGGCGGGTTGAATTCAAGGACCCCCGGGTACAACAGCCGGAATGGCAGCGGACGCATTTGGCGCCGAGCTACGTGGCGGGCGCCAGCGAGCACGCCTACGCCCTTCAGGTGCTCGCTGAAATGTTCGGCGGCTCGTCGACCAGCCAGCTTTACCGGTCTCTGGTCATCGAGCAGAAGCTCGCCGCCTCGGCCGGCACCTGGTACAGCCCCAGCGACCTCGACCAAGGAGTGTTCGGCTTCTGGGCCTCGCCGTCCCAGGGCGTTTCTATGGCGGATGTGGAAGCTGCCATGGATGCCGAAATCGGGCGCCTGCTGGCCGACGGCGTCGATGGTGCCGAGGTCGAACGGGTCAAGACCCGATTGGTGCGCGAGGCGGTCTATGCCCGCGAAAGCCTGTCCGCGGCGGCCCGTATCTTCGGTACCGCGTTGAGCACCGGCTATACGGTCGCCGATGTCGAAGCCTGGCCCGAGCGCATCTCGGCCGTCACCGTCGACCAGGTCAACGCGGCGGCGCGCGCCGTGCTGGTGCCCGAGACCTCTGTCACCGGCCTGCTGCTGCCCGCCGACGGGGAGTAGGGCCATGAAAACCTTCACAATCCGCCTCCTCGCCGTCATCGCCTTAGCCGGTTTGACCGCGCCGGCCGGCGCCACGGAAGTCCAACGGGTCATCAGTCCGGGCGGTATCGAGGCCTGGCTGGTGGAAGAGCACAGCATTCCCATTCTATCCCTCAGGGCGTCGTTTCGCGGCGGCGCCGCGTTCGACCAGGCGGGCCGCGAAGGCACCGCCACCATGGCATCGTCGCTGATTGACGAAGGCGCCGGCGGTTACGATTCCCAGGCCTTCCAGACCCGGCTCGAGGACCTGTCGGTGCGGATTTCCTTCAGCGCCGGCCTGGATACCTTCGGCGCCACCCTCAAGACCCTGAGCGAGAATACCGATGAGGCCTTCGAACTGCTGCGCCTGGCCATGACCGAGCCGCGCTTCGACGAAGAGCCGGTCGAGCGCATCCGCGGTCAGTACTTTGTACATTTGGCGCGCCAGGCCGAGGACCCGAACTATCTGGTTGGCCGTGCCTGGTATACGATGGCCTTCCCTGGCCACCCCTATTCGCGGCCCTTGGAAGGCACCCCGGAAACCATGGCGGCGATTACCGCCGACGACATGCGCGCCTTCATGGCCGCCCAATTGGCCCGCGACCGGGTTTACATCGGCGTGGTCGGCGATAGTACCCCCGAGCGCCTGCGCGACCTGCTGGATTCGACCTTCGGCGGTCTGCCGGCGATCGGCGCGCCGGCCGAAACCGTCGTTGCCGCGCCCGGCGCGCCGGGCACGCTCACGGTCATCGACCGCGATATCCCGCAATCCATCGCCTTGTTCGGCGGCGCCGGCCTGGAACGGCATGACCCGGACTACTACGCCGCCTACATCATGAACTACATCCTCGGCGGCAGCGGCTTTACCTCGCGGCTGACCGAGGAAGTGCGCAACAAACGCGGCCTCGCCTACAGCGTCTATACCTATCTGGCGCCCATGGACTACAGCGCCATCCATATCGGTCAGGTGGCGACCCAGAACAACGCGGTCGCCGAGTCACTCGACATTATCCGCGCCGAACTCGCCCGCATGCGCGACCACGGGGTAACGGCCGAGGAGTTGGCCGACGCCAAGACCTACCTCACCGGCTCGTTTCCTCTGCGCCTGGATTCCAACGGCAAAATTGCCAGCCTGTTGGTCGGCATCCAGTTCGAAGACCTGGGCATCGACTATATCGATCGCCGCAACAGCTACATGGAGGCGGTGACCCTGGACGACGTAAACCGCATGGCCCGGCGTCTTCTCAAGCCCGAGGCCTTGCAGATTATCGTCATCGGCAGGCCCGAGGGTCTCAGTGGGAACTAAACAACGGCCATGACCGACATTGGCAGCACCACCCAGGCCATCGCCAGTGGCGACCGCCGGGCGCTGGCTCGCGCCATCACCCTCATCGAGTCGACCCGGGACGACGACCAGGCCCAGGCCCAGGCCTTGCTGGCGGCGCTGCTGCCCGACACCGGGCGCTCGGTAAGAATTGGCATTTCCGGCGCGCCGGGGGTCGGCAAGTCGACCTTCATCGAGGCTTTCGGCCACCACGTCATCGAGGCTGGCCACCGGGCCGCCGTGCTCGCCGTCGACCCGTCGAGCAAGCGCGGCGGCGGCGCGCTGTTGGGCGACAAGACGCGCATGTCGGAGCTCGCCAGGAATCCCCGGGCCTTCATCCGGCCATCGCCGGCGGGCGCCACCCTGGGCGGCGTGGCCCGGCGCTCACGCGAGGCCATGCTGGCCTGCGAGGCCGCCGGTTTCGACGTGGTCGTAGTCGAGACCGTCGGCGTCGGCCAGTCGGAGACCGCTGTCGCCGACATGGTCGATGTCTTCCTGCTGTTGCTGGCGCCCGGCGGCGGCGACGAACTCCAGGGCCTTAAGAAGGGCATCGTCGAGCTTGCCGATATCTTGGTAGTCAACAAGGCCGATGGCGCCATGGCCGACGGCGCCGCCCGTATGCGGGCGGAGTACACCGGCGCGCTCGGCCTGCTGCGCCCGGCCGACGCCCGCTGGACACCCAAGGTGCTGACCTGTTCCGCCCTGGAGGGCAACGGCATGGCTGAGGTCTGGCAGGCCATCACCGACTACCGCCAGGCCCTGGGGCGGGACGACGGTATCGCCGCGCGCCGCGCCACCCAGTCGCGGGCCTGGATGTGGGCCGAAATCGGCGACGGGCTGATGGCGGCGTTCGAGGGCAACGCCGAAGTCGCCGCCCTGGCCGCCAGCCTGGAGGACGACGTCGCCCGGGGCGCTGCCACGCCGCACGGCGCCGCCCGCCGCCTGCTCGCCGCCTTCACCGGAAGCGACAGGGAATCAACTTGACGGGCAGCGGCGCGTAGCCTACATAACCGGCCTCAACCCGGCGCCGCTCCACCACAAGCGGCGCGACTGTTTTCGACCGAGGAACAAGAC
>JAYZAP010000230.1:0-3387 GCA_036339655.1 Pseudomonadota bacterium
CTGGCCCAAGGAAGACCTGCAGAAACTGCTGAAGCGAAATCCGACCATGGATATGGCCATGAACAGCGTGTGCACCAGCGACCTGACCCGAAACCTCGGCGGGGCACCGGCGTGCCGCCTGTTACCAGGGTTAAAAGACAGGGACCCGCGCGGCGGCGGGGCCCAGCCTGTCGGATCGACGCTAGACGCCGAGTTTCACGTCCTCGAACATCGCCATATAGCGCTCCAGCAACGCCGGTTCCCACGACCTGAAGGGAGAGTGTCCTGCCCCCTATAACTGAGCCACAGAATTGGTGATATTTTACGAAGATGTGGAGGTGTTTGGATGGCCAGAAAGCGATATTCCGATGAGGATGTATTGAACCTGCTGCGTTAGATTGAACTCAGTTTGGGGTCTGGCAGCAGTGTGGAGACGGCTTGCCGATCAGCCAGCATTAGCGATGCGACGTACTATAATTTGCGCCACTTTCCGTCGGGCGCCTGGCGGATGAACTGCAGGACGAACACGGTGACGCCGCGGTTGGTGGCGAACAAGCCGTCGGCGACCACCCGCTTGCCGCAGAACGGCGCCATTTCGACGGCGCCGCCGGCGAATGGCACGAAATTCTTGTGCGCCATGATCATCTTGCCCTCGTCGGTCACAAGGCCGAGCTGGCGCGTGGCGCCGCCGCAGGCCGCCGGACAATCGCCGGTCAGTTCGCAGCGTATATCGACCACGGTCGCTTCAAACCGCACGGCCTCCTCGTCGATCAGACCCCAGCCCTCGGCGGCCTCGGCGGAAAGCGGGAAGATCACAGCAACGGCGACAGCTAGTGCAAGAAGTTTCATAGCGCTACTTCCCGAACGGCTGAATGCCGTAGTCATCGTGGGTCAGGTTGACGATGCCCCCATCGCTGATCAGCGGGTCAACCATGAGATAGGCCAGACCATCGCGCTCGAACGCATAGCCTTCGACGGTGATCCGATGGGTTTGGATGTCGAGGACGTCGGGGCTGACGACGCTGATATGGTTGTCACCGAAAGAGAGGACGATGTAGACCTTGCCTTGGTCGTCGAGAATGCCCACGGGAATGCCGCCCGCCGCGCACCAAATGGCGCACTGGTGATGGGCGGTGCCCAGGGGGTAAATGATCTCGGTGAGATAGCACCAGGAATCGATGACTTCGCCGGTCACGGTGACCCGTTCCGCCGCCGCCGGCCCGGCGCCTCAAACCAGGGTGCCGACAAACCCCACGAAGGCTGTGCAGAGTGATCTCATGCCGTTTCCCACAATCCTGCCTACGGCGGACGATGATAGCGGCGTGCCAGTACCGGGCCACACACCATCGATCACGAGTTCGTGCGCCGTGCTCTAGTTGGCGACCGAGCGGTATCTCCGGCTCGCCATGCAGTGGTCGAAGGCGTCGGCCTGGCGCATGTAACGGAACGAATCGGTGCCCGGTATTTGGGTCGAGACAATCTGGCCCTGGGCATTGACGCCAATGTAGGTGTCGTTGGACTGGGCGCTTTCGGCCATGCTGACCGCCTGGGCGTAGAATTAGTACTCGTTGGTGTCGAAGGCGACGGATTCCTCGGTCGAGCCCGGCTTGTCCCAATGGCTCGACGTGGTGACGCCGGCGCTCAGGGCTATGGCGCAAGCGGCAGTGCGGCACAGCTCGCCAAGGGGGCGACGGCTTTCGCGAGTCACCTCAGGGCACTCCTCATGCCGAATTTGATCGAACGAACCTTAGTCGGATTCTACCGCATTACAAAGGGATCGGCCATCGGCGCGTCCGAAGTATTGATCCAGATGGTCTTGGTGCGGGTGTAGTCATGAACCGAGTCCATGCCGCTTTCTCGCCCGTGGCCACTCATCTTGAAGCCGCCGAACGGCGCCACCGGCGATACCACCCGATAGGTGTTGATCCAGGTGATGCCGTTGCGCATGGCCTTGGCGACCCGTAGTGCCCGGCTGATGTCGCGGGTAAACAAGCCGCCGGCAAGGCCGTAACGGGTGTCGTTGGCCTTGGCGATGACCTCGCCTTCGTCGGAAAAACGCAGCACGCTGAGAACTGGGCCGAACATTTCCTCCTCGACCGTGGGCAGCTCGTGGCTCGGGCATTCGATGACCGTCGGCGCGTAGTAGTAGCCGGCGTCGAAGCCCTGGGGCCGGTTTCCGCCGTGGCGCAGCACGCCGCCAGCCTTGAGGGTGGCCGCCACATTGGTTTCGATCTTGTCGATCTGGGCCATAGTGCACAGCGGTCCAAACTCGGTATCGCCGTCCTGGGGATCGCCGATGCGGATATGGGAGGCCTTCTCGACGATGCGCTCGATCACCTCATCGTGAATCGAATCCTGAAGGAACAACCGCGAGCCGGCGACGCAGGATTGCCCCGAGGCGCCGAAGATGCCGGCGACAACGCCATTGGTGGCGGATTCTACGTCGGCGTCCTCGAACACGATGAATGGCGATTTGCCGCCCAGTTCCAGGGAGGTCACGGCGAAGTTCTCGGCGGTATTGCGGACCACGTGGCGGGCGGTGTCGGGGCCGCCGGTGAAGGCCACGCGGGCGACCTTGGGGTGGGACGTCAGGGCGCGGCCGCAGGGCTCGCCGAAGCCGGTGATGACGTTGATCACGCCGGGCGGAAAGCCGGCCTCCTCGACCAGCTTGGCGAACTCGAATATCGGCGCCGGGCCGTCCTCGGAAGCCTTGAGCACCACCGTGTTCCCGGCGGCGATGGCCGGCCCCAGCTTGTTGGCGATGAGAAACTGCTGGGAGTTCCACGGCACCACGGCGGCGACCACGCCGAGCGGCTCGCGCACGGTCATCGCGATCATGTCGGGCTTGTCGAGGGGCAGGGTGGAGCCCTCGATCTTGTCGCACAGACCGGCGAAGTAACGAGAGTACTCGGCGATATAGGCGGCCTGGCCGGCGGTCTCGCGAATGATCTTGCCGGTGTCGCGGGTCTCGACTTCGCCGAGATGACGGGCGTTCTCGGCCATCAGGTCGGCTAGCTTGCGCAGCAGGGCAGCGCGCTGGGGCGGCAGCATGTCGCGCCATGGCCCCGACCACATGGCGCGGTTGGCGGCCTCGACGGCGCGGTTGACATCGGCCTCGCTGGCTTCGGGCATCAATGCCCAAGTCTCGCCCGTGGAGGGGTCGATGGACTCGAAGGTCTTGCCGCCCTCAGCGTTGCACCATTCGCCGTCGATGTAGAATTGGTAGGTTTTCAGTTCGCTCATGTCCTCACCCCGTCGGTGTTTCGACACAGCTTATACCAGTGGACATTATGATTGACTCATAATGTCCACTGGCAAGCGCGACCGCGCGCCGCCGACCGTTCGGCGGGAGCCTGCGTGGCGTATGAACGCACATCGGTCATTCCTTATGACCGATGATCATGAGTC
>JAYZAP010000231.1:0-5827 GCA_036339655.1 Pseudomonadota bacterium
ATCGCAATCCGCAAGATCATTCTCGACCAGACCCTGGTGCCCCGAACCATGTCGACGTTCTTCTGATGTGTCTAAGTCGTTGCCTGAGCTGCCGCCGCTATACCGGCGCGCCGGTGGTTACCCTGGCCGGTTACCGGCGCGAACAAGTCGCGTGGACCGCCGATCCGCGGAAAATCTATCGATCATCGCCGGATGTCGAACGCGGCTTCTGCGGCAACTGCGGGACACCGCTGACCTGGGAAGGAGACGGCGGCGAGCATGGCCCGCTGATCGAAATTCTCATCAGCACCACCGACGATCCCGCTGCCCTGGTGCCCCAGTTTCATATCCATAACGACGAGCGTATCGAGTGGTTCGACATCGCCGACGGCCTGCCCCACTTTCACGTCTGGGGCGACGACGGCAGCGAGCCCTACCGCCACGGCCCGGCTATTTAGAGCGGCCGAAGACCTGAGCTGACGACCATGCGCCACAGCATGAAGGTGGCCACGGCCGAGGCCAGGTGCTTGAGACTGTGGCCGCTGACCGTGTGGCCGAGCAGCGCGAAGATCTCGCCGTCAAAATGCTCCAGCACCTTGGCGGCGGCGTACCAGGCGATGATCCAGATCAGGTAGCCGCCGCCGGTGTAGCGGGCCCTGGGGAACAGCCAGCAGATCACCGGCAGGGCGATCATGGGGTAGAACTGGACCAGGGCGTAGAACCGCAGGTCGCCACGGCCTAGGCCCTCGGTCCACTGCCAGTAAAGCAGGCTGGCGAAACCCGCCGCGACCATCACCGGCAGCAGCCAGCACAGGCGTTCGGCGACGCCGTCGACCCGGTCGGCGAGGATGGCGTAGAACAGCGCCATGAAGGCCACGGTCATGGGCAGGCGGTCCCACAGCAGCGGCGCGTTGCCGGGCGCTAGGTGGTAGTAGGACGAGCCCAGGCAGACCAGCCCGACACCAACAAAGAAGGTCTGATAGGGCCAGCCATGGTGGGCGGCGTCGAACAGGTCGTGGCGGCGCGGCCCGCAGGTCGACCAGACACCGACAACGCCGACCACGGCGAAGCCCAGGTTGGACATGACATCGCCGAAGTTGGCGATGCCAAACAGCGGCCGGCTGTCGGCGAACAAGTGATAGGCCGGGTCCTGGGCGATGGGCGCGACCATCATCATCCCCGCCACCGACACCACGAACATGGCGACCAGAATTCCGACCCGGTGTGAGAATTTCAGACCGCTCATGTCACTCGGTCCCCCGCTAGAGCGTCTTCCGACCATATAGGTTCATTTGATGGTGCATATGAATGTTTTGGGTAGGAGCGGTGCACCGCGCGATGTGCCACATCGGGCAAGCGCCGCGACGCCCGCCAAAACGCTCAGATGCACCACCAAAGGCCGCGTCCCCTTAAACCGCGGCCGCGGTGCGCGCCTAACCACGGATTAAGGGGACGTGGTCAAATGCTCTGTATTCTCTGAAGCCGCTCTAGATAGCCGTACGCCAAATAACGCACATTCAAATTCCGACCCGAATCGTATATATTTTTTGCACATTGTTCAATTTTGTCGGAATCGAGATTCGACATGGGCCGCCGATCGGATCATTCGCGCGAAGAACTCCATGACCTGGCCCTCCATGCGGCCGGGCGTATTGTCGGCGCCGAGGGTATCGAGGCCCTGACCGCGCGCCGCGTCGCCAGTGCCATGGGCTATTCGCCGGGCACCCTTTACAACGTTTTCGCCGATCTCGACGACATTGTTATTCAGTTGAACGGTCGCACCCTGGACGACCTTGCCGGGCGCATGGCGAAGGCACGGCGCGGCGGCGACCCGGTGACCGATGTTCTTGGTCTTCTCGATGCCTACCTGGCGTTCGAACGGGACCACGCGAACCTGTGGAGTGCGCTCTTCGAGCATCGGCTTTCGCCCGCCACGACCCTGCCCCCGTGGTATCTCGCCAAGATCGATTCCGCCCTGGGTCTGGTCGAGGCGGCGCTGTCGCCGATGTTTCCGCCGGCCCGTGACGACGAGCGGCGGCTTGCCGCACGCACCCTATGGGCTAGCCTTCACGGCATTGCCGCCCTGGCCAAGTCCGGCAAGCTTGAGCTGGTGACCGACGAGACCGGGCGCTACATGGCGCGTTATATGGTGGTGAACTACCTGGCCGGGCTGGCCCGTGGCGGACCGGCGCCGAGCGATGCTTAGAGTATCTATCCGCGGTCGGCGATGGTCATATCCTGCCATTCCGACAGGGACGCGGTGACCACGGCGCCGATCAGCACCATCGCCCAGGACAGGTACATCCAGACCACGAATATGGGCACCGCTGAAACCGCGCCGTAGATGGTCTGGTAGATCGGAAAGTTCTCCAGGTAGAGGCTGAAGACCCAGCGCAGGGAGGAGAACAGCAGCGCCGCCGGACGCACCCTAGCTCGGCATGGTGCCATGGATTTGGCCGACCAGGCGGGGGAACGGCATGCTTTGCAGCCACACCTTGCCGGGGCCGGTGAGGGTGGCGACGAATACGTCCTCGCCGCCGAACATCATGGTCTTGACCCCGCCGATGGTCTCGATGCGGTAGTCGACGCTGGCGGTTACCGCCGCCAGGCAGCCGGTATCGACCTGAAGTTTCTCGCCGACCCCGAGGTCGCGTTCGACCACCGTGCCGCCAGCATGGATGAAGACCCAGCCGTCGCCGGTCAGGGACTGCATTATGAAGCCCTCGCCGCCAAAATGTCCGGTGAGGATGCGCTTCTGGAAATGAATGCCGATTTCGACGCCCTTGGCCGCCGCCATGAAGCTGTCCTTCTGGCAGATCAGCATGCCGCCGACCTCGGACAACTTGACCGGTATGATGCTGCCGGGGAACGGCGCCGCGAAGGCCACGTGGCGGGTCGCGTCGCCGCCGGTGGTGAACACCGTAAGGAACAGGCTTTCGCCGGTCAGCACCCGTTTTCCCGCGCCGAGCAGCTTGTCGAGAACACCGTCCTGCTGGCCACTGCCGTCGCCGAATATGGTGGTCAGCTTGATATCGGTGTGTTTGTACATGAGCGCCCCGGCCTCGGCGATAACACTCTCACCGGGGTCGAGTTCGACTTCGACGAACTGCATGTCGTTGCCGACAATGCGGAAGTTGATGTCGTCGGCCTCGGTGCCGGCGACGTGCTCGAAGGCGCGGGTGAAATGCTCGGCGAACTCCTTGATTGACGAGACCGACTTCCAGTCATCGAAGCCGTCGCGCCAGCACTGGGCATCGGGATTGACCCGGGCGTGGCGCGCCGCCATGTCGCCGTGCATCGGGCCGATGCGCTCGCCGCCCGAGGCGAAGTACCATTCATACGACTCGGCCTGCGGCACCCCGACCATGGCCAGCGGCGGCGCCCCGCAACGGTCGTGGAGCGCGGCCACGGTCTCGTCGTCGAGGCCAAGCCCGGCAGCGAGACGGCGCAGGTAATCGACCTCCTCGGCGGTGTCGAGTTCGATGGCCATGAGCGACGCGGCATAGACATCGGCCGCCACGGCGGGTGACTCAACGGCCTTGACCAGGGCTGGAATGTCGAAGGGATGATCGAGTTCGGCGGCAAGGAAATCGCTGTCGGTATCGTCGTGGCCATCCATGATACGGGCCCGCTCGTCATCGTCGAGGGTGCCGTCGGACACCGCCGCCACAATCATCGCACGCAACAGCAATCGCGCCTGGGCCTCGTTGCCGCCGCCGCTTGCCTCACCGCCGTCCAGGGCGGTGGCCATCAGGCTACCCTCGGCCAGGGGCTCCCTCTTCCCCCGGCGGCGGCCGAATTTGGCCTTGCCGTCGCGCGGCACGACGCCCTTGGCGACCAGGCTATTCAATACCGCCTGCGACTCGGCCATGACTCCCGCCTCCCGATGTTGCGACCCCGCCATGGTAGCACAAGTCGCCCATTCTCGGGTCGCACTCTAGCCTTTGGCGACGCCCCAAATCTCGACGGTGAAGTCGTCGGAATGCATTTTCGGCTGGGGCACCAGGGTCATCGGCGGCAACTCGCCGTCGATGGTGTCAGCGACGGCGCCGACGAAAGCCTCGGTGGCGGCCTGGCTGCCGTCGGAGGTGAAGTAGCAGACCAGCAGGGCGTAGTCGCGGGTGGATTTGCCGTAGGCCGCGACGATGTCGTTGACGTAGTTCATGGTGAAGCGCGTCTGCTCCAGGGGGTCGCCCACATGGACCGCGTTGCCCTGGTTGTTGGCCTCCTCCATGGGCACCTGGCCGCCGGTCCAGATCATGTTTCGCAGGCGGGCGCCCTGGCGGTAGGGCACCGGAATCGGCCAATCCCATACCCGCGCCGGCCACTGGTCCTCGCGCGGGATGTATTTGTCGAAGCCGTTCCACTCATCGCGCATGGCCAGCACCTCGACCTTGGTGACACAGCCCTCGGGATAGAGCACGTGGCACGGCACCACGGTGGCCGGCGGCGCCGGTTCGCGGAAATAGCTGGCGCGCCGCGCCGCCATGGGCGCCCATTCGTCCATGGTGGTGCCGAAGTAGTAGCCTTCCTTCTTGATGGCGTCCTGATAGCTGGCGCCGAGTTCGGCCAGGGTTGCCTCCATGGAAGCCATGATAATATCGGTCTGCTCGATGCCCTGTCCCAGGGCCAGGGGCTTGCCCTGATCGTCCATAGCGGTGCGCCCGGGCACAGCAATGAACTCGCCGGCGCGCAAGCCCCGGGTATAGCGCGGCCGGTCGAACAGAGCGGCCACATGGTCGGGCACCGGGGCCTCGACGGAACGCACATTGGGGCCGTCACGCCAGCCTTTGGTCGCCATGGCCTGAATCTGGATCTCCTGGTCGTCGAAGGCCTGCTGGGGCACCGGGTGAGTGGTAATGGCCGGCGCCAGGTCGGCGTCGAAGGCCCGGCGCAGCGCCGCCAGCAGCGCCCATTCGTCACGGCTGCCATCGCTCTTGTAGAACACCTTGAGGCGCACCACGTCGGCCAGACTGCAGCCACGCCGGCCGAGGTCGGCGGCTACATTGGCCATGGCACCCTGAACCTGGGCGCCAAAATCACCGGGATGGGCAATCGACCCACCGCTACCGAAGTCACCGGCACCGCCGACGAAAACCAGGGGCCCGGCGTCCTCCACGGTGCGATGTGGTTGTGTGATTGGCAGTCGCCAGCCGCCTCCATTCCCCGCCATAGACTTCCTCCAACATCACAAATCCCTGAAGCAGCTAACCACGCCACTGCGACCTAAGGCAAGCAACCCATGGGTTGGTTCGCTAACCCTTGGCCACGCCCCAGATTTCAACGGTTATGTCGTCCGAGTGCATCTTGGGCTGAGGCACCAAGGTCAGCGGTGGAAGCTCGCCGCCGATGGTATCGGCGATGGCGCCGACGAAGGCCTCGGTGGCCGCCTGGCTACCGTCGGACGCGAAGTAGCAGACCAGCAAGGCGTAATCCTGCGTGGTTTTGCCGAACGCCTCGACGATGTCGTTGACGTATCCCATGGTGAAGCTGGCCTGGGCCAGGGGGTCGCCCACATGGACCGCCTTGCCCTGGTTCATGGCTTCCTCGAACGGCACCTGGCCACCGGTCCAGATCATGTTTCGCAGGCGCATGCCCTGGCGGTAGGGCATCTCGATAGGCCAGTCCCACACCCGCTCGGGCCAGCGGTCGTCGCGCGGAATATATTTATCGAAGCCGTTCAAGTGATCGCGCATGGCCAGGGCCTCGATCATGGTAATGCTGCCCGGGGGATAGAGCGCGTGGCACGGCACCGAGGTCGAGGGAGCCGCCGGCTCGCGAAAATACGTGGCGCGCCGCGCCGACATGGGCGCCCATTCATCCAGGGTGGCGCCGAAATAGTAGCTCT
>JAYZAP010000232.1:0-4228 GCA_036339655.1 Pseudomonadota bacterium
AGGCCGAGGGCTGGATGATCTGGCCGCCGATCCGCTTCGCCGCCACGACCATTAATTACGACCTGCCGACCCCGGCGCCGTCGCCACCCACCATGGACAACTGGCTCGGCACCGACGACCAGGGCCGCGACGTCATGGCGCGGATGATCTATGGCTTCCGCATCTCGGTGCTGTTCGGCCTCATATTGACGTTTGTCAGTTCGATCATCGGCGTCGTGGCTGGGGCAGTGCAGGGCTTCTTCGGCGGCTGGATCGACCTCATGTTCCAGCGCTTCATGGAAGTGTGGTCCGGGTTGCCCATGCTCTACCTGCTGATCATTATGGCGTCGGTCATCGAGCCCAATTTCTGGTGGCTTCTCGGGCTCATGCTGTTGTTCAGCTGGATGTCCCTGGTCGGCGTGGTACGCGCCGAATTTCTCCGCGCCCGCAACCTGGAATACGTCCGCGCCGCCCGGGCGCTGGGAGTCAGCGACACGGCCATCATGTTCAGGCACATGCTGCCCAACGCCATGGTCGCCAGCCTGACCTTCATGCCCTTCATCCTTAGCGGCTCGGTGGTCACCCTCACAGCCCTCGATTTCCTCGGCTTCGGCCTGCCGCCGGGATCGGCGTCACTGGGCGAGCTGTTGAAGCAGGGTCAGGCTAATCTCCAGGCGCCGTGGCTCGGCTTCACGGCGTTCTTAGTTCTCGCCACCATGCTCAGCCTGCTGGTGTTCATCGGCGAGGCGGTGCGCGATGCTTTCGATCCGCGCAAGGCCATCGGTTAAATCATGAGCTTCCTGGAAATTCGTGATCTCGCCATCGACTTCACCGGTGGTGGCCTGGTCAACCACGCGGTACGCAACCTCAATCTCGACGTCGATAAGGGTGAGACCGTGGCCCTGGTCGGCGAGTCCGGCTCGGGCAAGTCGGTCACCGCCCTGTCGGCGTTGCAGCTTCTGCCCTACCCCCAGGCGAGCCACCCGAGCGGCTCGATCCGTATCGACGGCAACGAGATGATCGGCGCATCCGACACCATGCTACGCGACATGCGCGGCGATCAGGTGTCCATGGTGTTCCAGGAACCCATGACCTCGCTCAACCCGCTGCACAAGGTCGCCCGCCAGGTCAACGAGACCCTGCTGCTGCACCAGGGGTTGGGCGCTGTTACCGCCCAAAAGCGGACCATGGAGCTGCTCGACCTGGTCGGCCTGCGCGATGTCGAGCGAATTCTTGACAGCTATCCCCACCAGCTCTCCGGCGGCCAGCGCCAGCGGGTGATGATCGCCATGGCCCTGGCCAACAACCCGGAACTGCTGATCGCCGACGAGCCGACCACCGCCGTCGACGTCACCATCCAGGCCCAGATCCTGGCGCTGCTCAAGAATCTTCAGGCCAGGACCGGTATGGGCCTGCTGCTCATCACCCACGACCTGACCATCGTCCGGGCCATCTCGGATAGGGTCTACGTCATGCAGTCGGGCGAGATCGTCGAGCACGGCGACACCGCCCGGGTGTTCGAGGCGCCGGCCCATGACTACACCCGCCACCTGCTGGCGGCCGAGCCCAAGGGCAAACCCGACCCACCGGACCCCCGCGCCGAAGTGGTCATGCGCTGCCGCAACCTCAAGGTCCACTTTCCGGTCAAGGCCGGGGTGCTGCGCCGCACGGTCAGCCATGTGCGCGCGGTCGACGATATCAGCTTCGAGGTCGCCGCCGGCCACACCGTCGGGCTGGTCGGCGAATCCGGCTCGGGCAAGACCACGGCGGGCCTCGCCCTGCTGCGCCTGGAGCGCAGCGAAGGGGTCATCGAGTTCGCCGGGACCAGCGTCCAGGGGCTGCGTTTCAAGGACATGCGGCCGCTGCGCCGCGAGATGCAGATCGTTTTTCAGGACCCCTTTGGCTCGCTCAGCCCGCGCATGTCGATCGGCCAGATCATCGAGGAAGGGCTGCTGGTCCACGGCATGGGCGGCGATCCCCATGAACGCCGCACCATCATCGCCGAGGCCCTCGAGGAAGTCGGCCTCGACCCGGCGACCCAGGACCGCTACCCCCACGAGTTTTCCGGCGGCCAGCGCCAGCGGGTGGCCATCGCCCGGGCCCTGGCGCTGAAGCCCCGCTTCATGGTGCTCGACGAGCCGACCTCGGCCCTCGACATGTCGGTCCAGGCCCAGATCGTCGAGCTGCTGCGCCATATCCAGCGCCGCCACAACATGGCCTATCTCTTTATCAGCCACGACCTCCGGGTAGTCCGCGCCATGAGCCACCACATCATCGTGCTGCGCGGCGGCAAGGTGGTCGAGCAGGGCCCGGCCGAGGACCTGTTCGCCAACCCGCGCGACCATTACACCCGAGCCCTGTTCGACGCCGCCTTCGACATCAAGGCCGACGAGAGCGGCATCGTGAGCATGTAAGGAGACGGCTATGGCAGTGTTATTGGTCAGTAATTATCAGAATGTCGAGGAATGGCGCGAGGTTATGGCGCCGTTGTTGCCCGGCGTCGAGTGGCGCGCCTGGCCCGATTTGGGCGAGGCCGATGACATCGATATGGCGGTGACCTGGAAAGCACCCAAAGGGGTCTATGATGGGTTGTCGAACCTCAGGCTGATTTGCTCCCTGGGTCAGGGGGTTGACCATCTGTTTCTTCACGGCGACCTGCCCGACGGTGTACCGATCACGCGCCTGACCGACGAGTCCATGCGCCGCCAGATGACCGCCTATGTGATCGCCGCGGTGTTGCGCCGGCTCTGCCGCATGGCCGACTACGAGGCCGCCCAGACGACGCAACACTGGCAAATTCTCAAGGACTACGACCCGGCCGAGACCACCGTCGGCGTGCTCGGGATCGGCGCCCTGGGCGGCGACACCGCCGAGAAGCTCGCGGCCCTGGGCTTCCAGGTGCGCGGCTGGTCACGGTCGCCCAAGGAGATTCTCGGCGTCGAATGCTTCGCCGGCGCCGAGACCCTCCCCGCCATGCTCGGCGGCTGCGACATGGTGAGTTGCCTGCTGCCCCTGACCAGCGAGACTCGCGGCCTGTTCAACGCCGAGACCTTCGCCGCCATGAAGCCCGGCGCCTATTTGATCAACACCGCGCGCGGCGATCACGTGGTCGCGGCCGACCTCCTGGCTGCGCTCGATTCCGGCCAGCTCGGCGGCGCCACTCTGGATGTCTTCGCGGAAGAACCCCTGCCGGCCGATAATCCCCTGTGGCGCCACCCCGAGATCACCATCACGCCGCACAGCTCGGCGATCACCCTGGCCCGCTCCTGCGCCGGCCAGATCGCCGAAAACTATAAACGCATGCGCGACGGCCGCCCCCTGATCAACCAAGTCGACCCGGCCCGCGAGTATTGAGAACGAATAGATTCACCACCAATTCACAAAATCACCAAGTAGTAAAAAACGGTTCTAAAAGGCGCTTTGCGCCAAGAATTCTTCTCTATCTTTGTGTCTCTGTGCCTTGGTGGTCAAAACCCTTTATCTAGCTTCAACCCCCGAAGCGTTCTTCGATCAGGGCGAACATGGCGCGCAGCGCCATGGCCTCGCCGCCGACTGGGCGGCCGGGGCGGGGCTTGAGGTTCCACGCCATCATGTCGAAATGAGCCCAGGCGGTCGTTGCGGTGACAAATTCCTGGAGGAACAGGGCGGCGGTGATGGCGCCGCCGAAAGCGCCGTCGGAGATGTTGTTGATGTCGGCGACCTTGCTGTCCAGGGACCCGCGATAGGGCGCCCACAGGGGCAGGCGCCAAACCGGGTCGCATTCGACCGCGGCGTTGCGCAGCATATCGGCCGCCAGGGCGTCGTCCGGCGTGAACATGGCGGGCAGGTCGGTGCCCAGCGCCACCCGCGCGGCGCCGGTCAGGGTGGCGCAATCGAGCAACAGTTCCGGCGTCTCGCCATCGGCCTCGGTCAGGGCATCGGCCAGCACCAGGCGGCCCTCGGCGTCGGTATTGCCGATCTCCACCGAGATGCCCTTGCGGGTCTGGATCACGTCGAGCGGCCGGATGGCGTTGCCGGAGACGCTGTTTTCCACCGCCGGCACCAGCACCCGCAGGCGCACCGGCAGGCCGGCGCCCATGATGGCCCGGGCCAGGCCGAGCACGTGGGCGCCGCCGCCCATGTCCTTCTTCATGAGCTTCATGCCGCCGGCTGGCTTGAGATCGAGGCCGCCGCTATCGAAGCACACCCCCTTGCCGACTAGGGTCACCTTTGGCGCGTCGCAGTCGCCCCAGGTCAGGTCGATCAGCCG
>JAYZAP010000233.1:0-2683 GCA_036339655.1 Pseudomonadota bacterium
CTGTGATCGGACGGCGCGCAGCCTCACATGTTGGTCAGATAGCGCTCGGTTTCGACCGCGGTAATCTGGTTGGCAAAGAACCCGAGCTCCCGTTCGCCCTGGCCGATCAGGATGTCAAGACCGTCCTCGCCAATCACCTCGGCCATGAACGCCGATCCCTTGGCCGCTGCGATGGCGGTCGCAAGGTCGGTCGGTATTGGCGTGACGTCCTCGGCCTCATATGCGTTGCCCAGGGTCGGGTCGCTGGGTTCCAGGCGTTGCTCGATACCGTCCAGTCCCGCCGCGATCTCACAGGCCATCAGGTAATAGGGATTGCAGTCGGCGCTGCCGTCACGCTTTTCGACCCGTACCGCTGAATCCTTGCCCTCGATCACGCGCAGGCCAACGGTGCGGTTGTCGACGCACCACGCCGTATTGATGGGGCAGAACGAGTAAGCTTCGCGGCGACGGTAGGCGTTCGGCGTGGTCGCAGCGGCCAGGGACATCTCGACCATGCGGCCCTGCATGCCGGCCAGGTAGTTCATGCCCAGGGCCGACAGCTTGCCACCGTCGGCGAAGGCGTTCGCTCCATCCTTCCACAGGGAATGGTGGACGTGGAAACCACTGCCGGATTGGTCCAGGAAAGGCTTGGCCATGAACGTCGCGAGGTAATTTTGCGTTCCCGCCAGCTCCTTGACCAAACTGCGGAAGGTGACCGACCGGTCGGCGGCGGCCAGCGCCTCGGAATAGCGGATGTTCACTTCGGCCTGTCCGGGCGCGTACTCCGGATTGGACTGCTCGATGGGGATGCCCACGTCGTTGAGATGGCGGCGAATGGGCCCCAGCACATGCTCGAGCTCGGCGGCGCGGGCTAGGCTGTAAACCTGGATGCCGCTATCCCGCGGCTTCAAGGTCTCCGGGTCGAGCAGATAGAACTCCAGCTCGGCGCCGATCTTAACCTCATAGCCCATGGCCTCGGCGCGATCGAGAACCCGGATCAGGGCATTCCGCGGATCGATCGGCACCGGCTTGTGGTCGGTGCCCTCGGCCCGGCCGAAGCAGAACGCCACGCCATCCTCCCACGGCACCGCATACACCGGCCCATGGGGGAAAATGTGAAAATCGGGATGACCATTGTCGAAGTTGGTGTAGGGCGTGTCCCACAGGTCGCAGGTCATATCGAGGGCAAATATCGCCAGCGATATGGCGACGCCGTTGTCGCAGACGGTCGGCCAGTTACTGGCAGGGATCCGTTTGCCCCGCATGATGCCGTTGAGATCGCCCACGCCGACCACCACCGTGTGGATACCGGCCGGTAATTCCGTTGTCGCCGTGTTCATTTTGAGCCTCCCCTTGTCGAAAATAGAATTACCAGGAAAACACCCTGTCGATGCCCGCCATTTTAACCCCGGTGAAGGCCGACGCCTCCAGCGACAACGCCCGAAGGTCCTCGACTTCCAGGTTGTGGACAGAAGATTTTCCGCAGGCCTTGGCAAGCAACGTGATTTCCATGGTCATGGCCGTGAGAAAGCGGGCGACCCGCTCCGAAGCCGCCGGCACATCGACACGCGCCTCGAGGGCAGGGTCCTGGGTCGTCACGCCGACCGGGCAGAGGCCGGTGTGACAATGGTGGCATTTGCCCGGTGCGGTGCCGAGCGCCGCGTAGTCGTCCAGGTAGCGCGGCGAGTTGCAGCCCAGCGCGATCAGCGCGCCGGTGCCGATCATCACCGCGTCGGCCCCGAGCGCCAGACACTTGCCGGCATCGGTGCCCGAGCGGATGCCGCCGGACGCCACCAACGAGACCTTGCCCGACATGGCGCAGTCTTCGAGCGCTTCCCGCGCCGCCCGGATGGCCGAGATGGTCGGAATGCCGGTGTGGTTGAGCAGCAGCTCGGGCGAGGCGCCGGTACCGCCCTCGGCGCCGTCGACGACGATCACATCGACCCCGGCCTTGGCGGCGATGGCCACGTCAAAACGCGGTCGGGTGGCACCCATTTTGACGAAGATCGGCACTTGGTAGTCGGTCGCCTCGCGCAGCTCCTCGACCTTGACCTGCATGTCGTCGGCGCCGAAGAAGTCGGGATGGCGCACGGTCGAGCGCTGGTCGACGCCGGGCGGCAGGGAGCGCATTTCGGCGACCCGCTCGGAGACCTTCATGCCGAGCAGCACGCCGCCGGTGCCGGGCTTGGCCCCCTGGCCGACCACCAGTTCGATGGCGTCGGCCATGCGCAGGTGCTCCAGATCCAGCATGTAGCGCGACGGCGTCATTTGGTAGACCAGGGTTTGCGAGGCGCGGCGCTCGTCCTCCAGCATGCCGCCCTCGCCGGTGCAGGTCATGGAGCCGACCTTGGAGGTACCGTAGCCGAGCGCCGCCTTGGCGTTGGCCGACAAGGCGCCAAACGACATAGAGGCGATGTAGATGGGAATGTCGAGCTCCAGGGGCTTCTCGACCAGGCCCGTACCGCCGCCCAGAATGGTCTTGGTGTCGCAGCTCTCGCGGTAGCCTTCCAGAGGCAGCCGCGACATGGTCGCCGGCACGAAGGTGAGGTCGTCGAAGGTCGGTAGACGGTGGTTGAAGGCGTTGAAACCGCGGATTTGGTAGCGGCCGAGGCGCGACAAGGCATGGATTTCGGAGATGGTTTCTGGCGTCCAGCTTACCGAGCCACCTTGTTCGTAGGACGACGGCGCTCCCGCCGGACGGCCG
>JAYZAP010000234.1:0-7144 GCA_036339655.1 Pseudomonadota bacterium
CGACCCCCGCCCGGTTGAGCGCGGTCAACCGTTCGGCGCAACGCTCGGGCGAGCCGCTCACCGTGACCCCCATGGGGTCTGTATCCGGATCGACGAAGGCGACGCTATCGCGCAGACGCGGCAGCATGGTCTGGAAATCGGCGTCATTGTCGGCGACATAGACAAACGTGAAGGCGCCCAGCCGGGGGTCGCGCTTCCACTTGTAGCCGGCCTCGCGGAGCTTGGGCACCCAGATGTCGCGGGCCTCGTCCTCGCTGGGCCAGAACGGCACGATGTACTGGCCATAGCGCGCCGTCCGCTCAATCGACATGACGCCGCCGCCGATCCAGATCGGCGGGTAGGGATCCTGCACCGGCTTGGGCTCCATGGACATGTCGGTCATTTGATAGTGCTCGCCCTCGAATGTCACCTGGTCTTCGGCCCACAGTCGGGTGATGACCTCGAGCTGTTCGTCGAACAAGCGGCCGCGCTTACGCTGGTTGACGCCGACCGAGGTGAAATCCTCCTCCCACCAGCCCATGGCGACGCCGGCGATGACGCGGCCGCTGGACATGACGTCGAGGGACGAGAAATACTTAGCCCATTGGTAGGGCGGCAACAGGGGCAACAGCACGGAATTGCTGCCCAGGCGGATGCGCGAGGTGGCCTGGGCAATGGCCGGCAGAATCACCATGATGTCGAGCACATCCTGATTTTCAAACGTGGTGAACAGCCAACCCGGCGGCATGGTCATATGGCTCGGCAATGTAACCGAATGGAAGCCCAGCTCCTCGGCGAGCACCGCCGCCTCGACAATTTCGCTCACTTGCGGGTTCTTGGCGCCCCAGGGAAACAGCATGACGCTGAGATCGGACATTGCCACCATGGGATTTTCTCTCCATTTTCAGGATTGCGATTTGGCGCCTGTCGCCTTATGGCCTTGTGCTGGCTTATACCAAGGCAACAATACTGTAAACCGGGTGATGGCGTGGCAATGAAGGGCGCGGGCATGAGCGGCGGGCCGATGGAATTATTCGCCCTCGATAGTATTCCCCTGGTCGCGGCCGGCGACGATCTGGCCTCGCTCATTGTCGACGGCTACGAGACGACGGGCCGGGCGCCCGAAGACGGTGATATCGTCGTCATCGCCCAGAAAATCGTCTCCAAGGCGGAAGGCCGTCATGTCGATTTGCGTGATGTTACGCCCTCGGCCCAGGCCTACGAATTGGCTGGCGAATGCGACAAGAACCCCCGGCTGGTCGAGCTAATTCTTAGCGAGTCGACGGCGGCGTTGCGTTGGCGGCCCGGCCTGCTGATTGTCATCCACCGTCTCGGCATGGTCCTGGCCAACGCCGGCATCGACAGCTCCAATGTCGGCGCCGGCAGCGATGACCAACGCGTCCTGTTGCTGCCGTTGGACCCGGATGGCACCTGCCGCCGCCTGCGCTGGGAATTGGCCGAACGTTGTGGCGCCGATGTGGCCGTCATCATCAACGACAGCATCGGCCGGGCGTGGCGCGGCGGTACCGTGGGCACGGCCCTGGGCGCCGCCGGGGTGACGGTCCTTGACGACCTGCGCGGCCGGCCCGACCTCGACGGCCGGCACCTGGACGTGAGCATTCAGGCGGTCGGCGACGAACTCGCCGCCGCCGCCTCCCTGCTCCAGGGCCAGGCCGACGAAGGCCGCCCGGTGGTGGTGGTGCGCGGGTTTTCCCGCGCCGCTCCCGAGGCGCCCGCCGCGACCCTGGTGCGTCCCAAGGACGAGGACCTGTTCCGATGAGCGAAGTTGCCCGCGGCCAGGTTCTCGCCCTGTCGGGCGGGGTCGGCGGCGCCAAGCTGGCGCTCGGCCTGAGCCGTGTTATGGACCCGGTGGGACTCACGATAGTGGCCAACACCGGTGACGATTTCGTTCACCTGGGGCTCCCGGTTTCGCCCGACATCGACACCCTGGTCTACACCCTGTCGGGCCTCGTCAACACCGAGCTTGGCTGGGGCCGCGCCGGCGAGACCTGGACCTTCATGGCGGCGCTCGAAGCGCTGGGCGGTGAAACCTGGTTTCAGCTTGGCGACGGCGACCTGGCCATGCATGTGGAGCGTGGCCGCCGACTCGCCGCTGGCGAGGGCCTCGGTGCAATCACCGCCGATATAAGCTCCCGCCTGGGCATCGGAGCGGCCATCCTGCCCATGAGTGACGACTTGGTGCGCACCATCGTCGAGACCCCCGACGGGCCGCTCGACTTTCAGCATTACTTCGTGCGCGAGCGGTGCGCGCCGACCGTCACCGGCTTTCGCTTTGATGGCGTCAAGGCGGCGCGGCCCCAGCCCCTATTCCTCGCCACCCTCGAAGATCAGGACCTGGCGGCGGTGATTATCTGCCCGTCCAACCCGTTCATCAGCATCGACCCGATCCTGGCGCTGCCCGGCGTGCGGGCGGCCATGGCTAGCTGCCCGGCGCCGGTCATCGCGGTGTCGCCCATCGTCGGCGGCCGGGCCATCAAGGGGCCGACCGCCAAGATGATGGGCGAGCTTGGCATACCCGCCACGGCGGCCGCGGTGGCTGCCCACTACGGCGACGTCATCGACGGCTTCGTCACCGACCATACCGACGTCGCCATGGCCGACGAGCTGCGCGCCACCGGCCTCCGGGTCCACGTCACCGGTACAGTCATGAAAAATTTGGCCGACCGCAAAACTCTGGCGCGCGAGGTGCTTGGCTTGGCGGCGAAAATCGGCGACGGTGGCGGCTGACGGAACCCCGGCAACGCCGGTGTCATACGGAGGAGAGTGGCAATTATGAAAATCAGCGATTTCAGCGTCTTCCCCATGCAGTGGGGGGTCAAACCGGCGGAACCACAGGAACTTATCGATCTGGCGATTCACGCCGAGGAGTTGGGCTTCTATTCATTCACCATTCCCCATGTGCCGATCCTGCCCCACGGCCAGGAGCGGCCCGGTATCGGCCCGGTGATGGCCGTATGGAGCGGAATTCCAGAAGAGTACCAGGACTACCAGTACGATGTTCTGGTGCTGCTGCCCATGCTCGCCCAGGCAACGTCGCGCATCATGGTCGGCTCCAACGTATTGGTGACGCCGTGGACCCACCCTTTCGTTTGGGCCAAGTACCTGGCGAGCCTGGACGCGGCCAGCGGCGGCCGGGTCATCGCCGGCTTTGGCCTGGGCTTCGCCGCCGGTCCGGGAGAGCCCATCAAGGCCCTCGACAGCTTCGGCATCGACGGCACCAAGCGCGGCAAGATGTCCGACGAGGCCCTCGGATTCATTACCCAACTGTGGACCGACGACGACCTGGTGTCGTTCGACGGCGAGTTCTACAAGGGCGTCGACCTGGCCATATCGCCCAAGCCGACCCAGAAACCCTACCCGGAAATCTGGTGGGCCGGTCTGGCCAAGCCTTCCATACGTCGCGCGGCGCAATACGGCGGCATGCTGGAGGTCAGCTATTCCACGATCCAGGATGTGCGCGACCGTCTGGCACCGGGCCTGGCCACGGCCAACGAGAAATACGGCAAGGGGGCGCGGCTCGGCCTCCACCTCTACGGCGATGTCCGGCCCGACGGCGACCTGTCGCCCGAGGACATGGAACGCCACTTTTATGGGCTTGAAGGCGACGGCCTGGAATCGGTCGCGGCCGGCAGCCCGGAAACCTGCGCCGAGGTCTTCAAGCGCTATCATGACGCCGGTGTGGAGCACTTCATTCTCGATTTCCACCGCCACGGTCTCGACCACGTGGACACCATTCATGGCCAGATGGAGCGCTTCGCCAACGAAGTGGTGCCGCTGCTCGGATAGAGCGTGACCATGAACATCAAGGATTTCAGCGTCTTCCCCATGCAATGGGGGGTCAAGCCGGCGGAGGCCCGGGAGATGGTCGAACTGGCGGTTCACGCCGAGGAACTGGGTTTTTACTCTGTCACCATCCCCCATGTGCCCATCTTGCCCTACGGCCATGAACGGCCGCCCGACGGCTTTATCTGGAAGGACATTCCGCTCGAATTCAAGGACTACCAGTACGACGCCCTAGTGCTGCTGCCGATGATTGCCCAGGCGACATCGCGCATCAGGGTCGGTTTCAACGTAGCGGTGACGCCGTGGCTCCACCCGTTCGTCTGGGCCAAGTATCTCGCCAGCCTGGACGCCGCGACCCAAGGGCGCGTCATCGCCGGTTTCGGCTTGGGCGCGGCCAAGCCCGGCCTGCCGACCAAGGCGCTGCACAACATTGGAATTGAGGGCAAGCGCGGGGCCATGTCCGACGAGGCGCTCGATTTCATCATGCAATTGTGGACCTCGGACGAGTTGGTCTCATTCGACGGAGAATTTTTCAAAGGTGTCGACCTGGCGGTGTCGCCCAAGCCGGTTCAGAAACCCTACCCGGAATTCTGGTGGGCCGGCCGCGCCAAGCCGGGCATGCGCCGGGCCGCCCAGTACGGCGGCATGCTCGAGCTGACCTGGCCCAGCCTGCGCCGGGTGCGCGAGGAATTGGCGCCGGGCCACGCCGCCGCCAACGAGAAATACGGCGGCAATTCCCGGCTCGGCATTCTGCTCTACGCCAACTTGTTCGACGGCGGCGACCTATCGCCCGAGGACCTGTCGCGGCACTACTTCGGCTGGCAGGGCGAGGCCCTCGACCCGCTGGCGGCCGGCAATCCGGAGCGCTGCGCCGGGGTTCTCGGCCAGTATCGAGACGCCGGCATCGAGCATTTCGTGCTCGATTTTCACCGCCATGGCCTTGACCACGTGAGTACAATTCACGGTCAGATGGAGCGCTTCGCCAATGAAGTGGTGCCCTTGATGGCATAGTCACCGGCGGCGGCGGTGGAAGTTTTGATTTTCTCTGCCGTCGCGCCATGTAACAGTGAGCTTTGATGAGTAAAGGGCGGCGATACGTGACTATGTGGGCGGTACTTCCAGTCAAGACCCTCGGCGATTCCACCAAGCAGCGCCTCGACGTCGCGCTTGGCCCGGCCGAGCGCCGGGCGCTGTTCGGCGCCATGGTCGGCGACGTGCTCGACGCCCTGTCGGCGACCGCCGGCCTGGCGGGCATCGCCGTGGTCACGCGAGACGATGATGTCGTCGCCCTGGCCCGACGCCACGGCGCCCGGGTCATTATTCAAGGCCGCGACGGCGGCCAGACGGCGGCGGTTACCGAGGCGGCGGAAATCCTGGCGGCCGAAGGCGTCCATGCGATGATTACCCTGCCCGGCGATGTGCCCCTGGTGACCCCGGGCGATATCGAGGCGGTTATCGCGGCTCACGGCGCGGCACCGGCCATGACAATCGTACCGGCGCGTGACGAAATGGGCTCCAACTGCATCGTTTGCTCGCCGCCCAACGTCATGAATTTCTCATTCGGTGAGAACAGCTTCGTGAAACATCTCGCCACGGCGCGCGGCCAGGGCATCGACCCTCGAATCGTCGAAAACCAGCGGCTCGGCCTCGACATCGACGCACCGGCGGACCTCGCCTTGCTGTCCGAACAGCCCGGCCACACGGCCGCGCAGCGCTACCTGGCGGACAGCGGCGTTGCTGGTGGACACCAACGCCTCAGTCACAACGAGGTCCTCGCCCTGGCCGACAGTGGTGACCTCGATGCCCTGATGGCGTCCGCCGCGGCATTGCGCGACGCCGGCCACGGCGACGTGGTGTCCTACTCGCGCAAGGTGTTCATTCCCCTCACCCATCTGTGCCGCGACGTCTGCCACTACTGCACCTTCGCCCAGCCGCCGCGCAAGGGCCAGGTCGCCTATATGACCCGCGAAGAGATATTGGCGGTGGCCCGGGCCGGCGCCGCGGCGGGCTGCAAGGAGGCGCTGTTCACCCTGGGCGACAAGCCCGAGCTGCGCTACCGGGCGGCCCGCGAGGCCCTCGCCGAACTGGGCCATGAGACCACTCTTTCCTACCTCGTCGAGATGGCCCAGTTGGTGCTCGACAAGACCGGGCTCATGCCCCACCTCAACCCCGGGGTCATGGACACCGATGACATCGCCGCCCTGCGCGAGGTCTCGGTGTCACAGGGAATGATGCTGGAAAGCGCCTCGGCGCGGCTTTGCGCCAAGGGCGGGCCGCATTACGGCTCACCGGACAAGGCGCCGGCGCTACGGCTCGAGACCATTCGTCTGGCCGGCGAGGCGGCGGTGCCGTTCACCTCGGGCATTCTCATTGGCATCGGCGAGACCCGGCTGGAGCGCATCGAATCACTGCTGGCCCTGCGCGAGGCACACGAAGCCCACGGCCATATTCAGGAAATCATCATCCAGAACTTCCGGGCCAAACCGGGCACCCGCATGGTCGAGGCGCCCGAGCCCGACCTCGACGAGTTGCTGTGGACCATCGCCGTGGCACGCCTGATATTCGGCCCGACCATGAACCTCCAGGCGCCGCCCAACCTGAGCCCCGGCGCCGCTACCCGCCTGGTCGCCGCCGGTCTCAACGATTGGGGCGGGGTGTCGCCGGTGACCCCTGACTTCGTCAACCCGGAGGCGCCGTGGCCGGAAATCGCCCGGCTTGAGCAGGAGACGGCCGCCGCCGGCAAGACCTTGACCGAGCGGCTGGCAATCTATCCGTCCTATGCGCTCGACCGCTCCCGCTGGCTCCATGAGCCGTTGCGTGTGGCGGTGCTGCGGGCGATCGACAGCGACGGCTTCGCTCGACCCGACCCGTGGTGCCCCGGTAGCAACCAAAACCTGCCCAGCGGCCTGGTTCCGGTCCTTCGGCGCCATGGTGAGTTGGACCACATCCTGACCCGCGCCGCCGCCGGCGACGACCTGAGCGAGGCCCATATCACCCACTTGTTCGGCGCCCGTGGCGGGGCCACCGAGGCGGTGTTCGCCGCCGCCGATGAGCTCCGCGCGGCGGTCAACGGAGACACCGTCGCCTATGTGGTAAACCGCAACATCAACTACACCAATATCTGCCTTTTCCACTGCACCTTCTGCGCCTTTTCCAAGGGCAAGATGAGCGAGAACCTGCGCGGCCGGCCCTACGACCTGGGCCTCGACGAAATAGCCCAACGCACGGTTGAGGCAAGCAACAACGGCGCTACCGAGGTCTGCATGCAGGGCGGCATCCACCCGTCCTATACGGGCCAGACCTACCTGGATATCTGCCGCGCCGTGAAGGCGGCGGTGCCCGATATGCATATTCATGCGTT
>JAYZAP010000235.1:0-5769 GCA_036339655.1 Pseudomonadota bacterium
GCAACCTCCTCGAAGGCGACGGCATTGCCGAAACCTCAGCCTTCTGCATTCATGCGCCTATCCATCAGGCGCGCCCGGAGGCGCGCTGCGTGTTGCACACCCACATGCCCTACGCCTCGGCCCTGACCATGCTCGAAGGCGGGCGCCTGGAACCGGCGTTCCAGACCTCCCTGCGATTCGTCGATAGCATCGCCTACGATTGGGGCTACGATGGCCTCGCCCTCGACCCGGCCGAGGGCAAGCGTCTGGTCAATGTACTTGGCGATAAGCAAATTTTGTTCATGGGTCATCACGGGGTCTTGGTGGTGGCGTCCAACGCCGCCCAGGCCTACGACGCGCTCTATTACCTTGAGCGCGCCTGCATGACCCAGGTGCTGGCCATGTCCACCGGGCTGCCGCTCAAGCATGTGCCTCCCGAGGTCGTCAAGGCGACCCAGCGCCAGTACGGCATGGAGGTGGCCCAGGCCGAAGCCCACTTCGCCGCCCTCAAGCGGGTGCTCGACCGCGACCAACCCGACTACGCCAACTGAGTTTATGTCCGGCCGGCGGCTTCTCGGCGCGACTTTCATCGGCCTCACATTGGCGACGGGCCTTCAGGCCCAGGACTTGAGCAATGAGACCCGCTGGCTAGCGCCGGACCTCGACACCACCCTCGCCCTCGCCAGCCAGCCCCGGCGGACCATGGCGACGCCCGACGAGGCGTCGTGGTTTCTCGTCACCCTGGGCGAGGTCGCGTTCCGCTCGCCGGACATTCTCGGGCCGGTGGCGCGGCGCGGCGGCCTGTCGTGCAATGTCTGCCATCCCAACGGCCATGTGGCCGCGAACTTCTTCGCTGAAGAGCTGTCGGACAAGCCGGGAAATGTCGATCTGACCACTGCCGTATTCCGCCACCTGGCCGACGACGGTGTCTTCAATCCGGTCAACATTCCCAGCCTGCGGGGTGTCGCCGCCACCGCCCCCTATGGCCGCGAAGGCCTGGTCGGCACGGTCCGGCGATTCAGCCGCACGGTCATCGTCGCCGAGTTCGGCGGTGACGAACCGTCCGGGCGTCTGCTCGACGCCCTGGTCGCCTATCAGCAGTTACTGGATTTCGCGCCGAACCCCGCGCTCTTGGATGACGGGCGGCTCGCCGATACGGCGCCCAAGGCGGCACGGCGCGGCGAGGTCGTATTCGTCCAGTCGAGCTGCGCCCGCTGTCACCTGCCCGACGACCACTTCATGGACCATCGCCGCTACCGTGTGGGCAGCGGCGGCACGTACGTCACACCGACCCTGCTCGGCCTCGCCGCCACCTCTCCCTATTTTCACGATGGCCGCTATAGCACCCTCGCCGACGTCGTGGCGCATTTCAACGCGGCGGGCAATCTCGGCCTCGGCCGCCAGGAACGGCGCGACTTGGTGGCCTATCTCGATGCGGTCGGCGCGGTGGAAAACGACCGCCAACCGGTGACACTGGACGGCGTGCTCGCCGACATGAATCGCTTTGACCGCCTGCTCGATACCACCCTGGCCGCGGGCGACCTGGCCCCTACCCGCCTGGTGGTGGGTGAACTGCACCGCATGATGGCCGGACTTGACGAACGCTTTCCGGAAGCGGACCAGGCGGCTCTTCGCGGCGTCATCCTCGACTGGGCGATTGCCCTGCGGGCGACCGAACGCCGGGCCGAAGCCGGCGACACCGTCGGCGCGGCAACCGCGCTCGCGGCCTATCGGCGATTGTTCGACACCACGGCGGAGCAACTCCGCAACGCGTCCGGCCAGTCGTTGTTTAATCCTCAGCGCCTGAATGCGTTACTTGCTTCGCAAGCCAAAAAAAGCCTTCGATAAAGACCCAGTATTTCGGTGGATATACTCGACCAACTGTGCGATTCTTGTTTAGTGATAATGCGCTCGCAAAACAGAGGGTTGGGGGAATGCGGGTCGTCTTGATAGCGATTGCCTGTTTCGGCCTGGGCGGCTGTGTCATGCCGCCCGTGGTGTCCTATACTTCCCTGGCCCTGGACGGCGTCAGCTACGCGGCCACGGGGAAGAGCGTCAGCGACCACGCCCTGTCGGCCGCCACCGAAAAGGACTGCGCCATGTGGCGCGTGGTCAGCGAACAGGAGATCGAAGCGGTCTGCCAAGACCCCACCGAAGCCAACCTTGATTTGGCGGAAGACGGTGACAGTGACACAGTCTGGGGCTTTCTTGCCGGACTGTTTTCCGGCAACCACAAGGCGTCGTCGGAGGGGCTGATTGACGACGTCACCCTATCGCCCAAGTCGGGCTTCGGCGATATCGATCCGGCCGAGGTTCCCCCGACACCATTGGCGACAGCGACGGTGGCGGCGCCAAACCATAAAGCCATCTATCTGGTACTTGGTAGCTTCAAGTCGGTCGACCGGGCGGAAAGCCAGGCATCCCGGGTGCCGGGAATAACCACGGCCATCGCCCCGACCCTGGTCGGCGATGACCGCTATTTCAGGGTCGTCGCCGGGCCCTTCGAACGGGAGGAGACCGACGCTGCGGAGCATCGCCTGTGGGCCGCGGGAATCAACAATGTGTGGGCCGCCAATCTATGCACCAACGACCTACTGGCGCCACCCTGCGAGTCGAGTACGCCGTAAGCGCGCTCACTCAGGGACGCGGTACGAAACAGTCGATACCGCGTTGCTTGAGCCGTCGGCATAGGTCGTCGGCCGCCACTTTGCTTTCAAACCCGCCGGCGACCAGCCGAAAGACGTCACCGCTGCCGTCGGCGAGTTTGGTGCGGTAAAACGCCGGGTCCTGGTCACTCAGCAAATCGGGATGGTCCGCCTGCAATGCCGCCCAGGCCTCCTCGGCACCGCCGAGCCGGCGATACGCGGCCAGTTGAACGCCGAACCCTTCGACGATGGTCTCAGGCGCCACCGTCGACACAGTGGCCGTGACCTCCGGTTCAGGCTCGGGCTCCACTTGGGGCTCGGGTTCTGGAGCGGCGGGCGCCGGCGGCGCGGCGGCCATTTTGGCGTCCATCGCTTCGAGATGGAACCGCGCCCGGGGGTCGCCCTGGGCCGCCGCCATCTCGAACAAGGCCCGGGCGTGGTCGATGTCCTTTTCGATACCGAGGCCAAATCGGTAGAGTCCGGCCAAGCCGATTTGGGCGTCGACGTCGCCCTGCTCGGCGGCCATGCGGTACCATTTGGCCGCCACCGTGTAATTCTGCGCCGCGCCACTGCCGGTCTCGTAACTGAGCGCCAGGTTGTACTGCGCCGGGGCCATGCCCTGGGTGGCGGCCTTGAGGTACCAGAACACGGCGCGGCGCGCGTCCTTTTGCACACCCTGGCCCCGGCGATAGAGGTTTCCAAGATTGAACTGGGCGTCAACAAGTCCCTGATTGGCCGCCTCTCGGTACCACAGGGCGGCCTGGGCGAAGTCGCGCGCCACGCCGCCGCCTTCCTCGAAAATTACCGCGATACCGAACTGGGCACGGGCGTTGCCTTCCTCGGCCAGGGGCCGCCACGCGGCCAGGGCGTTGACATAGTCGCCGGACTGAAACGCCGACGCCCCCGCCTCGTAGTCGGCGCGGGCGGTTGCGGCGAAAGCAAACAGCAGGGCCACGGCGAGAACGACTACCGAAGCTCTGACCATGACCCTCAGTACTCCACCGGCAGGGGGTCGAGGCTACGCCACAAATACCAGGTGGCGACCGAACGCCAGGGCTGCCACTGAACGGCAATTTTCTCGATGTCACCGGTCATCATCTTGCCCTCGCCCTGGTAGTGTAGCCCCATGGCCCGTTGCAGGCCGATGTCGCCAAGCGGTAGCACGTCGGGGCGCATGAAGGTGAACATGAGGAACATCTCGGCGGTCCAGCGGCCGATGCCCTTGATTGCCGTCAAGGCGGCAATAACGCCGTCGTCGTCGAGCTCGCGCCAGCCGACCGGGTCGGCCGAGCCGTCGAGAAAGCGGTCGGCCAGTTCCTTGAGATATGCCACCTTGCGCCGGGATAATCCGACGCCCAGCAATGCACCCGGTTCGGCGGCAGCAACCCGCTGTTCAGTCACCGCGCCGAGCAGGGCCTCGAGGCGGCCCCACACCGCCGACGCCGCCGTCACGGAAATCTGCTGACCGACGATAGAGCGGGCCAGGGTGCCGAAGGGGTCGTCGCGGGTTTCGAGCTGCTCGGCCGGGTAGTCGCCGATAATTCGCCGCAGCACCGGGTCGGCGGCGCTGAGATGGGCCACCGCCTGAGGCCAGTAGTCGGGAGATACAGCCACCGCTATCGTCACCATGTAAGGCATATGCCGTTGCGCGTCCCACCGGGGACGGCGCATCATACTGCCTTCGGCGCTCCGGGAAAATCAACCTGCGCCGCGTGCCATGAGGCCGCCGTGAGACAACTGTTCGCCGTTGTTACTCTTGTCGCCGCCATGACTAGCCAGCCCGTGTGGGCCGGCTTTGCGGATGGCTGGACGGCCTACCAGGCGGGCGAGTATGAGGCCGCTATGGACGCCTGGCTGCCCCTGGCCAAGCGCGGCGACCTGGACGCCATGTACGACATCGCGGCGCTCTACGAGACCGGCCGGACGGTTGACGGCGAGCCCGACATGGCGCGGGCCATCGCCTGGTACAGTCGCGCCGCCGAGCATCGGCTGGCCGCCGCCCAGTATCGCCTGGCCTGGCTCTACGACATGGGGTTTGGCGTTGACCCGGCCCCGGAACAATCCCTCGACTGGTACCGACAGGCCGCCGAACGGGGACTCGCCGAGGCGCAATTCAATCTCGGCGTCGCCTACGAGCGGGGCGGCGCCGTGGTCCCCGACGTCGGCCAGGCGGCGCGCTGGTACCGCGAGGCCGCCGACCAGAACCTGCCGGCGGCACAGTTCAACCTGGGCCGGCTCTACTACCACGGCGCCGGCGTGCCCAAGGACATGGGCCTCGCCGCGGCATGGTACGAACGTGCCGCCGGGTCGGGCTACGCCCCGGCCCAGACCAATCTCGGTTACATGTACGAGAACGGCATTCACCTGCCCCAGGACGCCCCGACGGCGGCGGCGCTTTATCTTCGGGCGGCCGAACAGGGCTTCGCCGCCGCCCAGACCAACCTGGGAATCATGCTCAGCTTCAGCCTCGGGGTGCCTCGCGACTACACCGGTGCGACCCGGTGGTATCTCGCCGCCGCCCGCCAGGGCGACATCGACGCCCAGACCAATCTTGCCCTGATGTACGCCAATGGCCTTGGCGTCGAGCGCAACCTGGTCGAGGCCTATGCCTGGTTGACCCTGGCCACTGCGGGCGCGGGACAAGCCGGCGAAACCGCCGCCGAATACCGTGAGCGCCTGGTCGAGCGGTTCGGCGACGATGATGTCGCCGCCGGCGACTCCCGCATGGTCGCCCTGCGCGGCGAACTGGCCGCCGCGGGAATCGTCGAACACCGGGTCGAGCCGCGCGAGACCGCCGGCTTCGGCCAGCTCGACCTTACCATTCAACGGCGACTGGCGGCACTGGGCTACTATTTAGCCATTGTCGACGGTATCACCGGCCCCGAAACCCGCGCCGCCATCCGCGCCTACCAATTCAGCGTCGGCAGCCCCCAGGACGGACTGGTTTCCACCGCGCTGCTTGCCCGGCTCGATGATACCCTGCGCGACCAGCGCGCCGCCAACCCACCGGTAACGGAGACCCGTCAATGAAGTTCGAGCGTATCGCCATAACCGGTGGAGGCGGCCGGTTGGGTCGCTTCGTGGTCTCGGAATGCGCCAGCCACGCCGCCGTCACCATCCTCGACCTCAAGCCCGGCGATTCAGG
>JAYZAP010000236.1:0-3900 GCA_036339655.1 Pseudomonadota bacterium
ATCCTCCAAAATGTTTGCAGCAGTATAAACCATGAATCAGTGATAAGCTTTTGCGAAATGGGGCTAATTTGGCGACCCAGGGGGTCACCGGCATGCATGGTTCGTACATCATCGTCCTTGGTCTGACCGGGCTGCTGGCGATTACCAGCCTGATGTTGCCGGTCGCCCGGCGGCTCAATTTTCCCTTCACCGTGTTGCTCGCGGCCATGGGCATCGTGTTCGGCGTCGCCGTCCACCTGCTCCAGGGGGTCGAGGGTTTGTGGATCCTCGGCGACTTCGTCACTGCTCTCCATGACCTCAACATCACCTCGGACGCAGTGTTCTTCATGTTCCTGCCGGCCCTGGTGTTTGAATCGGCGCTCGCCATCGACGTCCGCAAACTGCTCGACGACATTGCCCCGATCCTGCTACTGGCGGTGGTCGGGCTGCTGATCTCGACCTTCGCGGTGGCTGGCGCCCTCTATATCTTCGTCACCGTCTCCTTTGTCACCTGCCTGTTGCTCGGCGCCATCGTCTCGGCGACCGACCCGGTGGCCGTGGTCGCCATTTTCAAGGACCTGGGCGCGCCCAAGCGCCTGGCCATCCTGGTTGAAGGCGAAAGCCTGTTCAACGACGCCACCGCCATCGTCATGTTCACCATCCTGCTGGCCATGCTGGTAGGCGGCGCCGAGGCCGGCCTGCTCGGCGGCGCCGGCGACTTCATCCGCGTGTTCTTCGGCGGTGTGGTCGTCGGCATTGTCTTCGCCCGCTCCGTGGTCTGGCTGATCAGCAAGCTGCGCGGCGTGCCCCTGGTGGAAATCACCCTGACCGTTTGCCTGGCCTATCTCTCGTTCCTGCTGGCCGAGCACTACCTCCACGTCTCCGGTGTCATGGCGGTGGTGACCGCCGCCCTGGTGGTCGGCTCGACCGGTCGCACGGCGATCTCGCCGGAGACCTGGCATCCCCTAACTGAGACCTGGGAACAACTCGGCTTTTGGGCCAACTCGCTGATCTTCGTGCTCGTCGGACTGGCGGTGCCGACCATTCTGGCCGACGTCTCCATGACCGACGTCGGATTGCTGGTGGTGGTCCTGCTCGCCGCCTTCGTGGCCCGCGCCGCCATTCTCTACGGCCTGCTGCCGGTGTTCGGCCTGACTGGCCTGTCGTCCAAGGTCAGCACCGAATACACCACGGTGATGTTCTGGGGCGGCCTGCGCGGCGCCGTCTCCCTGGCCCTCGCCCTGGCGATTCATGAGAACCCTGCCGTGCCCGACGAAATCCGTAGTTTCGTAGTGGTGCTGGTCACCGGCTTTGTGCTGTTCACCCTGTTCATTAATGCGCCGACAATGAACCCGCTGATGAGCTGGCTCGGCCTCGACAAGCTCTCGGCCGCCGATCTCGATGTCCGAAACCGGGTGCTGGCCCAGGCGCTGTCGGGCGTGCGCGACGATCTCCACGACGTGGCCCGGGACTATCAAATCGAACCGGAACTCGCCGGCAAGATCGCCGGCCAGTACGACGAGCGCCTGGCCGCTATCGAGGCCGAGCGCTCGGGCAGCGACACCCTGTCGGCCGAAGACCGGGCGCGCACTGGCCTGACCACCCTGATCAGCGACGAGCGCACGCTCTACCTCAAGCAGTTCAACCACGGCTTTGTTTCGCCGGCCATTGCGCGCCGCTTGTTCGCCCAGGCGGATACCATTCTCGACGGCATCAAGACCGGCGGCATCGACGGCCACAACGCCGCCGTCCACCGGACCATGGGATTCTCGCGCGCCTTCCGTCTGGCGCTTCGCCTGCAACGCCATTTCGGCTGGACAGGCCCGTTGGCGGCGGCCCTAGCCGACCGGTTCGAAACCCTGATGGTGACGCGGACCGTGCTGCGCGAAATGCAGGGCCACGCCAAGGACAAGATCGCGCCCCTGTTCGGGGCCGACACTGGTCATGCCCTGGACGACATTCTCGTGGCACGACTCGATGCCACGAACGCCCAACTCGAAGGTTTGCGCCTGCAATACCCGGAATATGCCGACGCCATGCAGACCCGCCTGCTCGAACGGGTCGCGCTCCGCCTCGAGGCCGCCGACTACAAATCCATGAGCGATCAGGCGGTAATCAGCCACGAGGTCTACAACGACCTCCAGGGTGGTCTCGACGCTCGCAACGACGCGCTTGAGGTGCGCCCGCCCCTCGACCTCGGTCTCGACCCGGAATCCCTGGTTCGCAAGGTGCCCTACTTCGCCGACCTCGACGACGGCCGCATTCGCGAAATTGCCGATCTGCTGCGCCCGCGCCTGGTGTTGCCCGACGAACTGGTGGTCCACAAGGGCGATCCCGGCGACGCCATGTATTTCGTCTCGACCGGGGCCGTCGAAGTCGAGGTCCAGCCCAACCCGGTGCGTCTCGGCAGCGGCGACTTCTTCGGCGAAATCGCCCTGCTCAAGGAAATGCCCCGCACCGCCGACGTCACTGCCCTGACCTACTGCCAGGTGCTGGCCCTGAACTCCAGCGACTTCCGCAAGCTGCTCGACACCCACCCCGACCTCCTCCAACGCATCGAACGGGTCGCCGAAGAACGCCTCGGCGGAGGGTAGGGCTTACTCCCCGGACCGGCCCTTGACCAGTTCGGCGACGACGCCGTGTAGCGTGTTGACTTCCTGCTCGTAGAGGCCGGCGCGGAGGAACAGGTTGCGGATGTTGCGCACCATGACCGGGCGCTTGTCCTGGTTGCGGAGAAAGCCGCAGGCATCCAGCTCACGCTCCAGGTGGACGAAAAAATTCTCCAAGTCATCGCGGGTCGCCGGCACGGTCCGATCGGACTCGTCCGGCCCCACGCCAGCATCAGAGGTATCCGCCTGGAACCACTCGTAGCCCACCAGCAGCACCGCCTGGGCGAGATTGAGTGACGCGTAGGCCGGGTTAATGGGCACGGTCAGGATCGTGTCGGCCAGGACCACGTCGTCGTTTTCCAGGCCGGTGCGCTCGCGGCCGAACAGCACGCCGCAAGCCTCGTCCAACGCCCCCCAGCGGCGCATATAGGCCGCCGCATCCCGCGGCGACGTGGTTGGCTTGAGCATGAAGCGCGGCCGGGCGGTGGTGGCGAAAACGTGGCGCAAGTCGGCCACCGCTTCCGCCGTGGTATCGAACAGGCGGACGTTGTCGAGTACGTCCGTGGCCCGGGCGGCGGCGTTGACCGCTTTGACGTTGGGCCAGCCGTCTCGCGGGCTGACCAGGCGTAGATCCGTGAGGCCGAAATTGAGCATGGCCCGCGCCGCGGTGCCAATATTCTCGCCCATTTGCGGGCGCACCAGAATAATCGCCGGGCCGCCAGTAACGGCGTCGCGGCTACGGTCGGTCCCGGCCATGGCTCAAACCGGTGCGCCGTTGCGCAGGAGCTTGTAGACCACGCTGTCGAGCAGCGCCTGGAACGAGGCGTCGATGATGTTTGGCGAGACCCCGACCGTGCCCCAGTGGGCACCCTTGTCGTCGGCGCTTTCAATCATCACCCGGGTGACCGCGCCTGTGCCGGCGTTGGGGGTCAGGATGCGCACCTTGTAATCGACCAGCCGAAAATCATCGAGAATGCCAGAGAATTTTCCCAGGTCCTTGCGCAGCGCCGCGTTGAGGGCATCGACCGGGCCGTTGCCCTCGGCAACCGACATCAGCCGTTCGTCGTCGACCACCACCTTGACCGTGGCCTCGGCGACGGTGACTAGTTTGCCCTTCGCGTTGTAGCGGCGCTCCACATTGACCCGGTAGCTGTCCACATCGAAGAACGACGGCACCTCGCCGAGGGCGCGCCGGACCATGAGTTCGAAACTGGCCTTGGCGCCGTCGTAGGTGTAGCCCTCGAACTCTCGCGCCTTGACTGTCTCAACCAGTTCGCCGAGCTTGGGGTGGTCGCCATCGATGCCGAACCCG
>JAYZAP010000237.1:0-4866 GCA_036339655.1 Pseudomonadota bacterium
CCCGCCCGGACGGCGAGCCCTTCGTCATGGCCGGGCTGTGGGAGCGCTGGGCGCTGGCCGGGGACGAACCGTTGGAGACCTGCACCATCATCACCACCGGGGCCAATGACACCCTGGCGCCGATCCACCACCGCATGCCGGTAATCGTGGCAAACGTCGACCGTGACGCCTGGCTCGACCCGGCGCCACCGTCTGCCGAGGCCTTGACCAATCTGCTGCGTCCGGCGCCGGACGACGACCTTGCGCCCCTGGCGGTCGACCGCCACGTCAACAACGCCCGCCACGACGACCCGGCGTGCATCGAACCGGCGCCCAGCGGATTGTTGCTGTGATGACCCGCATCGCGTTCCTTCATACGGCGGATGTCCACATCCGGACCTTCGACGACCTCCTGGCTGACCTTGCTCCGAATGTATCGCCGTCCCATACGGTGCGCGCCGGATGGCTGGCCGAGGCCCGCGAGACCGGCATGACCAGCGACCTCCGGGCGCGGGTTCGCGGCCTGCTCGCCGAGGCGGTCGAGGCCGCCGATGGGGTGCTTTGCACCTGTTCGACCCTTGGCCCAGTGGTCGACGACATGGCGGCGTCCCACCCCAATGTAGCGCGCATCGACCGGCCCATGATGGAACGCGCGGCCGGCCACGACGGGACGCTGCTCGTCGCCTACTGTCTCGGCAGTACACTGGACCCGACCCTCGAATTGCTGCGCGGGGTCCTCCGCGAGCGAGCCAGGGACAACTCTGTTGTCCCGGTGTCCTGTGCCGCCGCATGGCAATTTTTTGAGAGTGGCGACAGGGATGAGTTTGCCGAGACGATTGCCCGACAGGTCACCGCGGCTGTTGGCGCCGAAGCCGGCACCGGCTGCGTGGTCCTGGCCCAGGCCCAGGCCGCCATGGCCGCCGCCGAGCCGCTGCTGGTTGACCACGGCGTCGCGGTCTATTCGTCGCCACGGCCGGCGGTCGAGGCGGTTCTCGCGGCGGCCAATGACCGGCCGTCATCACGAAGGGAATGAACCATGGCAACCGCCAACGGCCTCGTAATTTCCGCTGACTCCCATGTCACCGAGCCCATGGATTTGTGGGAAACCCGCATGGACAAGGGGTTTCGCGACCGGGCGCCGCGCTACGTCTACGACAAGCCCTCGAAACGGCTCAACTTTATTGTCGAGGGCCAGGTGCCGCGCGGGGTTTCGCCCAACATCATGGTCGGTCAGAAGCCCGAGGATTACGCCGACTTTGTCGAGAAAGGGCTCGACGCCGCGCGCCCCGGCGGCTGGGACACCGCGGCGCGTCTCGAAGATATGGATAGGGACGGTATCCATGCCGCGTTCAACTACACCAGCCAGGGGTTCTCGCTTTTTCAGATTACCGATCCGGCCTATCAGGAGGCCTGCTTTCGCGCCTACAACGACTGGCTTGCCGAGTACTGCGCCGCCGCGCCGGACCGCCTGTTCGGCATCGCCCTGGTGTCGATGTTCGACATCGACAATGCAGTGAAGGAGCTGCGGCGCTGCCGCGATCTAGGCCTGCGCGGGGCGATGATCTGGGGCGCCCCGCCCGAGGCGATGCCCTTCGGGTCCGACCGCTACGAACCTTTCTGGGCCGAGGCCGAGGCCCTGGCCATGCCACTGTCGCTGCACATTGCCACTGGCGGCGACCGTGCCGCCCTCGACAAGGCATCCGACCCGGAACCCTATTGGCGCGACATGGGGGCGCTGATCGCCCTGCCCGCGGAAATCCAGCGTTCGCTGATCGCCCTGTTGTTCTCCGGCGTCATGGAGCGCTTTCCCGGCCTGCGCTTCGTCTCGGCCGAATACGACATGGGCTGGATACCCTACTTCCTGCAGAACGCCGACGCCCTGTACAGGCGCTGGTCCCCGGTTGCCGGCTTCAGCCTGGCCGAGGCGCCGTCGGTTTATTTCCGCCGCCAGGTGCGTTCGACCTTCATCCGCGAGCCGATCGGCCTGCGCATGGTGGCCGCCGGCCTGGTCGACGCCGATTGTGTGATGTGGTGCGACGACTATCCCCACGGCGCCTCGACCTGGCCCGAGTCCCAGGCGGTCATCGCCGAAACCATGGCCGGCCTTACCGCTGCGGACAAACGCAAGATCACCCACGACAACGTGGCGGCACTCTACGGTATCGACGTTGTGGCCTAGCGATCTGCGTATGAACATTGCCGACGCCTTCGCCGAACACGCCCGTACGCGGCCCGATCACCCGGCCGTCGAGGACGGCGACACCGTCGGCCTGGCGCTTTTGGACTCGGTCGAGCAGATCGCTCTGATCTGGGCCATGGCGCGGGTCGGGGCGACGATGTTCATGCTGGACGCGGCGTTGTTGCGGAGCGGTCATGAGACGAGGATTGGCGGTTGCCGACTAAAGGCCGTGATCGTTGAAGTGGCCGCGCCGACTACATTATCAACTGTGATGGCATCAAGTTCTATCCAATCGAGGTCGAGAACGCTCTCCTGCTCCATCCCCACGCGACGGCGGCGGCGGTCTTTGCATGGCCTCATCCTAGACATGGGGACGTGGCCGTGGCGGTCGTTACCACCGGCGCACCGACATTCAAGGGGGAGCTCATAGCCTTCTGCAAGCGGTAATTGGCGCCTTTCAAGGCCCCGCGGGTCGTTATGGTGGTGCCTGAAATGCCACGAAATCCCATGGGCAAGATTCTCAAAGGCAAGCTTAAGGCAGATCTGGCAAGGGAATTGGCCACCGGGCGCTGATAACGCTCTAGATCATGGCGTCGAACCTGCAGCTCACCAGCATCTCGGCCATGGCGGCAGTGTTGGGAAGGGCCAGGGCCACGGCCGCCAGTTCGGCGAGGTCGGCGGGCTGAATCATTTCTTCCGGCGGCGGCTCGCTCCGCCCCGCTGTCATGTCGGTGGCGACATAGCTCGGGCACAGCGCCGTGACCCGCACGCCGTCGTCCCAGGCGGCGCGGCGGGCGGCGTGGCTTACCGCCATCATGGCGAACTTGCTCATGGCGTAGCCGGTGCCAATGTTGGCCACCCGCTTGCCCGACAGGGACACCACATTGACCACCCGGCCACTGCCGCTGGCCCGCAGATGGGGCAGGGCGAGGCGGATCATACGCATGGGCCCTTTGGCGTTCACCGCCCACATGGCGTCGAAGGCGTCCTCGTCGGCATCTTCGATATTGGCGCTTCTGCTGATACCGGCGTTGTTGACCAGGCCGTCGATGTGGCCGAAACGGTCCATGGTAGCCGCCACCCAGGCTGCGTTGTTTGTCGCGTCGGTGGCGTCGTAGGCGTGGGTCATGACCGTCTCGCCAGCCATGTCGGCGTCGAAACTGGCGGTGTCGCGGGCGCCCAGGCTCAGGCTGTAGCCCTTGTCCTGGAGGCATTGGGCGATGGCCAGGCCGATGCCCCGGTTGGCGCCGCTGACCATGACGACGCGGCCTTGTGGATCAAGCATGGTGTCTCTCCGCAGTGGGTTAGGCTGCCAGTGTGAGTTAGGACGGATGTGACCCGCGCGCTTCCCGCAAAGCGATGCCGAGGCGCTCGATGCCGGTCTCGATTTCGGCGACCGAGGGAAAGCCGAAGGCCAGGCGAATGTAGGGGCCGGCGTCGCCGTCGATATGGAACGTCGAGCCGTGGGCGAAGTTGACGTCGTGGCGGTTGGCGATGTCGAGCAAATGGCCGGGGTCGACATCGTCGGGCAGACGCGCCCAGATGAACAACCCGCCGACCGGCGGATTAACCGAGCAGAGGTTGCCCAGGTGGGTCTCCAGCGCCGCCAGCATGGCGTCGCGCTTGGCCTTGAGGCCTACATTTGCCATCTCGATGTGGTCCCACAGCCGATCTTTGAGGTAGGCGTGGGTGACGGCAGCGGCCAGGGTGTTGGGGCCGGCGTCGTGGCGCTGCGCCAGGATGCGCTCCATCATCTCCGGCGCTGCCGTAACATAGCCGAGCCGCACGCCGGGGGCGAAGATCTTCGACAGAGAGCAGATGTAGATCTGCCGGGGACTGTCGTCCAAGGCATAGAACGCCGGCGGTTTCTCGCCGTCGAAATGGACGTCGCCGTAGCAGTTGTCTTCGACCACGACGCAGTCGTGGCGCCGGGCCAGGTCAACCAGCTCCAGGCGCCGCTCGCGCGGCAGCATGGTGCCGGTCGGGTTCTGGTAGGTCGGCAGGGTGTAGATGAAGCGCGGCGGCCGGCCCTCGTCGGCCAGGTGCTGCAGGGTCTCGGCCAGGGCGTCCATGCGCATGCCGTGGGCGTCGAGCGGCACTCCGGCCATCTCGATATTCATGGTCTTGAAGTAGCGGATGGTGCCGACGTAGCAGTACTCTTCCATGACCACGATGTCGTCGTGACCCTGGCACAGCGCCTCGGTGACCAGGGTGATTGACTGCATGGAGCCGTTGGTCAGGACGATATTCTCCGGGTCGATACGCACGCCCTCGCGGGCGAACTCGCGCTCGGCCATGAGCTGGCGCAGACCCTCGTGGCCGTACTTGCCGTGATAGCGGTTGATGTCGGCGGTCATGGTCTTGATCACCTGAGCGGCGGCCTCGGCGAAACCGTCGGTGGGAAAGGTCTCCGGGTTGGTGTTGCCGGTGGCGAAATCATAGGCTGTCACGGGCTTGAATTCCTTTCGCTCTACAAGGTTCGCGCAGGCGTTTCGCTGCGTCGGGTAGTTTGCCAATGGTTGGCGTAGTGAACCGGCGCGTTCGATGGCGGCAAGGGGGTCTTGCCGAGAATCATATCGGCGGCCTTCTCGCCGATCATGATGGTCGGCGCGTTGAGGTTACCGTTGGTGGTGACCGGCATGATCGAGGGATCAACCACACGCAAACCCTCAACCCCATGGACCCGGGTCTAGGCATCAACCACTGCA
>JAYZAP010000238.1:0-5861 GCA_036339655.1 Pseudomonadota bacterium
CACGGCAATCAGGGCCAGGGCCACCGCGTAGAAGCCCCACAGCCAGGGCCGGGTGCCATCGCCGAGCCGGCGGGCGGAGGATTTGATGCCGATCCGGTTGTCGTCATCCTTGTCCTGGTGGGCGTAGATGGTGTCGTAGCCCAGGGTCCAGGCGATGCCGGCGGCGTAGAGCGCCAGAGCCGGCGGGCCGACGGCGCCAGCCACCGCGGTCCAGCCCATGAGCGCCCCCCAATTGAAGGTCAGGCCGAGCCACGCCTGGGGCCACCAGGTGATGCGCTTCATGAACGGGTACAGCGCAACCAGCGGCAGGGCGGCGAGGCCGAGGACCAAGGAAGCCAGGTTGAGTTGGACCAGAACCACAAACCCGGCGGCCAACAGGGCGGCCAGGAACAACCAGGCCTGGACCGGCGTCAGGGCACCGCTGGACAGCGGCCGGGTCGCGGTGCGCGCCACCCGGGCGTCGAAGTCGCGGTCGGCGATATCGTTGATGGTGCAGCCGGCGCCGCGCATGACCAAGGCCCCGACAGCGAACAACGCCATCAGCCAGAGGTCCGGCCACTGCTCCTGAGCGGCCAGGGCAAGGCCCCACCAGCACGGCCACAACAACAACCAGGTACCGATGGGCCGGTCGAGGCGGGCCAAGGTGCAGTAGGGGCGCGCGCCCGGCGGCACGTAGCGCTCGACCCAATTGCCGGTGGCGATGTCGGTCGCGGAGGGGGTTGGCGTGACCTCTGACATGATAGACTGCACTATGCGATTCGCCCTCCTGACCCGTCAACCGGGACCAAACCGTGACCGCTGAACGCCCGGCTCCACGCCTTTATGTGGAGGCCGACCTGACGGCCGGCGGCGAGATTGCCCTGACCCCCGGCCAGGCCCACTATCTCGGCGCGGTCATGCGCCGGGCGGTTGGCGACGGCCTGCGCTTGTTCAACGGCCGCCATGGCGAATGGCGGGCCGAAATCACCGCTCTCAAGCGCAAGCACGGGACCGCCCGGGCCGTCGCCCAGACCCAGCCGCAAACCCCCGAGCCCGACCTCTGGTTGCTGTTCCCGCCGGTCAAGCGGACGCCGGTCGACCTCATGGCGCGCATGGCCACGGAACTCGGTGTCTCCGCCCTGTGGCCGGTACTGACGCGCCATACCGCGACGCGCCGGGTCAACCTCGATCGGTTCCGCGCCAATGCAATGGAAGCCGCCGAACAGTGTGGCCGGCTGTCTTTACCCGAGGTCTTCGAACCGGCGACCCTTGATACGGTGATCGACCAATGGCCAGTCGGCCGGCGACTGCTGATGTGCGACGAAAGCGGTACCGGGGCGCCCGCCGCCACCGCGTTGGCGGGTGTCGCCCCGGAGGGCGACAAAGGCGAGGCCTGGGCGGTCATCATCGGCCCCGAGGGCGGATTCGCCGCCGCCGAGGCCGCGGCCATGGCGGCTCTGCCCGGCACGGTTCGTACCGGCCTCGGGCCGCGAATCCTGCGCGCCGAGACCGCCGTTGCCGCCGCCCTGGCCTGCTGGCAGGCGCTGGCAGGCGACTGGCGTTGAGCCCGGCGACGCATGGCAGCGTCCCATTCTCGGGTCTTGTGGCCGGGGCGGGTTGCGTGTAAAGCACGGTGTCCCGCGGGGGAGTGAGGGTATTTTATGACCGGACCGGAGCAACCGGACGGCCCAGTTGTCACCGACAAACGCGAGCTTGTCGACTATCTGGTTTCGGGCTGTACGCCGCCGGAAGACTGGCGTATCGGAACCGAGCACGAGAAGCACGGCTTCCGTCTCGACGATTTGCGGCCGCTTGATTACAGCGGCCCCCAGGGCATCGGCGCCATGCTCGACGGCTTACAGCGTTTTGGCTGGAATCCGGTCTACGAGGGCGACAACGTCATCGCCCTGGTCATGGACGGCCAGTCCATATCCCTCGAACCAGGCGGCCAGTTTGAATTGTCGGGCGCGCCGGTCGCCAATCTGCACCAGACCTGCGCCGAGGTTCACAGCCATCTAGCCCAAGTCAACGCCGTGGGCGACGAACTCGAGGTTGGTTTCGTCGGTGTCGGGTTTCAGCCCAAATGGCCGCGCGGCGGCATTCCCGTCATGCCCAAGGGGCGTTACGACATCATGCGCGCTTACATGCCGACCAAGGGCAACCTGGGCCTCGACATGATGCTGCGCAGCGCCACCGTCCAGGTCAACCTGGATTACGCCGATGAGGCCGACATGGTGACCAAGATGCGGGTCGGCCTGGCACTTCAGCCCATCGCCACCGCGCTGTTCGCGAACTCGCCGTTCACCGAGGGCAAACCCAACGGCTTCATGAGCTTCCGCAGCCACATCTGGACCGACACCGACCCGGACCGCTGCGGCATCCTGCCCTTCGTCTTCGACGACGATATGAGCTTCGAGCGCTATGTCGACCACGCCCTCGACGTCCCGATGTATTTTGTCAACCGCGGCGGCACCTATCTCGACGCCAGCGGTCAGTCGTTCCGCGATTTCCTCGACGGCAGGCTGCCAGCCCTGCCCGGCGAGCGCCCGACCCTGGACGATTGGGAGAACCATCTCACCACGCTGTTCCCCGAGGTCCGCCTGAAGCGCTATATCGAGATGCGCGGCGCCGACAGCGGCCCATGGGACGCCATCTGCGGCCTGCCCGCCGTGTGGGTCGGCCTGCTTTACGACGCCGGCGTGCTCGACGAGGCCTGGCAGATGGTCAGGGACTGGACCATCGCCGACCACCGACACCTGCGCGATGAGGTGCCGCGCCACGGGTTCCGCGCCGAGCTCGGTGGCCGTAGCGTGCTCGACAAGGCCAGGGATATCCTGGCGCTGTCACACAAGGGGCTGGCGCGCCGCGCCATTCTCAGCGGCAACGGCCTTGACGAGGCCCATTACCTCGATTCCATCGATGAAATAGTTGCCCGGGGCTTCACCCCGGCTGAGGGCCTGCTCGACTCCTACCACGGCGCCTGGAACGGCAACATCGACGCCCTGTACAAAGACTGCATGTACTGACGGTTCCGGCGGCGACCGACGGTTGATCTGGGTCAAGTCCAGCGCCCGGCGCCGCGACCTAAAATGCCGCCATGAACCGCGATGATCTGCTGGGCTTCGACCAGCGCGTGCCGCGCTATACCAGCTATCCCACGGCGGCCGACTTCTCATCGTCGGTCGATGCCGCCAGTCATGGCCATTGGCTGGCGGCGCTGCGGCCCGGCGAGGCGATTTCGCTCTACCTGCACATCCCGTTTTGCCGCGAGTTGTGCTGGTTCTGCGGCTGATCAGCGGGTTCTGGAAGGTATCGACGCGCTTCGACTCGGCGACGATGTATTCCATGGAGGCGCGCAAAATCGTCGCGCTCTCATTCTCCAGCAGACTGGCATTTACCCCAGTGTCGCCGGTCGCCACCAGGGCGTCCGACACCGCTTCGGGGACGTTCTTGCGCATGGACACGGCGAGCTGATGGGCCTGGGTGCGGTGTTTGATGATCTCAATCAGGTCGACATCATGGAGCACCGACCTGTTAAGCAACAGTGGGTGGGCCACCTCGATGTCGTCGTTCGCCAGGGCCAACACCAACTCGCGCGGCGCATCGTCGCGGTCCAACAGGCGCTTCGCCACGTCCTTGCGCACCGACAGTTCGACGTCGTGAATCAGTTGGCGGAGAATCTCGCCCATCAGCGCGCGCTCTCGGTCGGTAAGGTTTACGTCGTTCTTGACGAACAATTCCTGCACCGTATCGAACAGCGAATTGCGACCGGCCTGCGACTTCTCACGGGCAAGCGTCATCAGTGAATCGACATTCGGTCTTGGTTCGGAATTGGTACCTGACACCAGTGCGCATCCCTTCTCGGTTCGCCTGGCCGGGGCGGACCAGGTCAAGGCGGCACATCCCTCGGATCGCATCCTCGCCGCGCCAACCGCCCAGGAATTGCTGGCGGTTGGAAGTCCACGAAAATTGCTCATCAACTGTAAAGATTTTGCTAAACTGGCGTCGCGACGCTCCCCCATGGCGGATCTCACCGCCACGGTCTCTCTTGTGCTTAAGCAATTTTGCGTGTGTGGCGGAGGCGTATTGTTGATCCGACGAATATTATGGGCTGGGTTTCTCGCCGCTGTTGTCAACGTCGCCGCCGTCGCCGGATCATCAACGCCGGAGACCTTTGTCGAGGCCATGGGATGGTATCGGGCACAGGCCGAGAATGGCCATGCCCAGGCGCAGTTCCTCTACGGCTACATGCATGAGACCGGCCAGGGCGTGGCGCGCGATGAAGTCACGGCCCGCCATTGGTACGCCAAGGCGTCGGCCCAAGGCGATGCCGGCGCGCAATATCGCCTGGCGCGGCTTTATCAAGACGGTCGCGGCGGTGGGATTGATCCGGTCCGGGCGGCCCGCTGGTACCGGGCTGCGGCGGAGCAGGACCACAGGGACGCCCAGTCGATGCTCGGCTACCTTCACGCCATGGGCCACGGCGTCGCCCGCGATGATGTTCAGGCCTACTTCTGGTTTACCCTGGCCGCCGCCGCCAGCGATGAACAGGCGGCAATCAATCGCGACCGGCTGATCACCCTGCTGACGCCCGAGCAAATTGCCGCCGGTGACGTCCTGGTTGAGGCTTGGTAGCGGTTGTTCCTGCCCACTCTTTGTGTGACACAAAGCGGGGCTCCCGCCGACCGTTCGGCGACCCGCAGTCGCTGGCTGGAAGAGCGCGAATACGTATGGTGACGGCCGTAATCACGTCACCTGAAAGCCGTGGGCGAAGGGGTCGCGGTCGTCGATGAACAGGGTGTTGAGGCCGGTGATCCGGGCCCAGCCCTCGACGCTGGGCACGATGGCGTCTCGGCCGCCCACGGTGGTCGCCGCCTCGATGCGGCCGTTGAACAGGCTGCCGATGATACTCTCGTGGACGAAGTCATCGCCGACCGCGAGATCGCCGCGGGCGGCGAGCTGGGCCATGCGGGCCGAGGTGCCGGTGCCGCAGGGCGAGCGGTCGATCGCCTTGTCGCCGTAGAACACCGCGTTGCGCCCATGGGCCTCGTCACGATGCGCCGCGCCGGTCCACATGATGTGACTCAAACCGGCAATCGTCGGATCGTCGGGATGAACATAGTCGGCGCCCTGGTTGAGCAGGCGGCGCAGCATCGGGCTCAGCCGCAATATGTCCGCCGGCGCTAGGGCGTCGAGGCCGCCGTAGTTCGCCTGAGGCTCGACAATGGCGTAGAAGTTGCCGCCGTAGGCGATATCGACCACCAGCGGTCCGAGTTCGGGGCAGTCGACCGCCACCCCTGCCGTATGGAGGAACGATGGGACGCTGGTAATCCGCACCGCGTCGACCAAGCCGTTTTCCTGGCGGTAGCGCGCCACCACCACGCCGGCCGGGGTATCGAGCCGGAGTACCCCGTCCTCCGCCGGCGCCGCTAGACCGCGCTCGATGGCCACGGTGACCGTGCCGATGGCGCCATGGCCACACATCGGCAGGCAGCCCGAGGTTTCGATGAACACCACCCCCAAATCGCAATCGTCGCAGGTCGGTGGATAGAGGATGCTGCCGGACATCATGTCGTGGCCCCGCGGCTCGAACATCAGGCCGGTGCGAATCCAGTCGAAGCGGTCCATAAAATCCTGCCGCCGGGCGCTCGCCGAGGCGTTGTCGAGCAACGGCGCACCGCCGGCCACCACGCGCACCGGATTGCCGCAGGTGTGGGCGTCGACGCAAAAGAACGTATGAGCCGCCATGGCCGTTCGCCGCCTCGTCAATCTTCACAACAGCCGGAACCATCGGCCAATCCCGTTCCCGGCGCAAGGGGCCGAACCCTTGGACGGCGGCGCCAGGCGCCGCTAGGCATATAAAAACATGACTGCTAGGCTGG
>JAYZAP010000239.1:0-4814 GCA_036339655.1 Pseudomonadota bacterium
GAGCAGTAGCTGGGCCGTGGCCGGGGAAATCGTCACAACCTTGTCGCCGCCGGTTATCCCCGTGGCCGGGGACTTGACCTGGGGAATGCTCGACAACCAGACGCCGGCTTCCGGCGCTTCCGGCGCCTTTTCGCCAGTCGCAGCGGCCAGGGCGACGACCGGCGCCGCCTCGGGCGACACGGTTGGCGCGACGGTTCCGGTCGCCCGGTCGTGGGTCTCCGGACTGCCCGCCGACATGGCGAATACCGCCGGCGCGCCGTCGCCGCCATCGTCCCTGTCGCCGTCGAACAAGGGCGCTACCTGATCGATCACCTCACCGCCGGGGGCTTCCTCGAACATGACGCTGACGGCGGTGGAGAACACCCCGATGGGACCGCCGAACAGGCCGCCTCCAGCAATCTGGGCGCCGTTGGAGATTTCATCGCTGGTCACGCTACGATATATCGAGGACAGTATCGGTAGGTGCTGCAGCGGATTGATCAGGTCGATCACATCATCGAAGGTGAACGCGTCGTCGCCCCAGAAGTCGTCGCCGGCAACCTCAGTGGCGGGATTGGCGACCGTCGGCGCATAGGACGATATGCGTCGAGCGTTGGTCAGAGAGTCGAGTACGTCGGGCAAGGCATGTCCTTTCACCCCTTGCGACGCAAGTCCCGTGCCATGGAAGCTGGGAAATATTTCACTGTTAAATCATATTGTTACGCTCTATCTGCCCAATCCGTGATAGGGCACGGGGCGATTCTGCCCTCGCCCACGGCAAGGTTTACCCCGTGGCTAATAGAGGTGGCCGAAGCGCTGGGCCTTGGTCGCGAGGTAGTGCTCGCTGTAGCCGCTGGCCGGCATCACCAGGGGGACGCGCTCGGTGACGTTGATTCCCGAGCGCTCGAGGGCCACCACCTTGTCCGGATTGTTGGTCATCAGTCGCACCGTGGTGAAGCCCAGTTGACCGAGCATCTCGGCCGCCGGGAGATAAAGACGTTCGTCGGCGTCGAAGCCCAGTTGGGTGTTGGCGTCGACCGTATCGAAACCGGCGTCCTGCAGGTTATAGGCGCGCAGCTTGTTGACCAGGCCGATGCCCCGGCCTTCCTGGGCGAGATAGAGCAGGATGCCGCTGCCCTCGGCGGCCATGGCGTCGATAGCGCCACGCAACTGGTCGCCACAGTCGCAGCGCAGGCTGCCCAGCAGGTCGCCGGTGAAACACTCGGAATGAAGCCGGGTGAGGGGCCCGCCACCGGTCACATCCTCGGACTTTGGTTCGCGCCCAATCTTCGGTTCGCCGATTATGATGGCTAGGTGTTCGGTGCCGCCATCGCCGGGGCGGAAGGTGATGATTCGGGTCTGTTCGGCTCCGGCGAGCGGCACCCGGGCCTCGCTCACCGGCCGCAGGCTGGCCGCCGCCGTACGTTCGTAGGCCAGCACGTCGTCGGCCTCGGCGCTAACCAGGTCGCCGGCCGCCGCCAGTGCCTCGGACACGTCGGCAGTCAGGGCCAGGGTCACCGTGGCCGGCAACAGGCTGGCGCGCTTGGCCAGGGCAATGGCCGCGTGGTCACCGGTCTGGGGCGTGCCGCGGGCCCGTTCAAGGGCCGCGAACAGGGCGCCGTCGAGGGGGGCCGAAGGGTCGGCAAGGTCACGCAGAGCATGGCAGTCCACTTTTTCATCAAGCGGCGCCACGACAACCGGCCCGGTCCCCGACACCAGCTTGAGCGCTGCCGCCCGGGGCGCGGTCAGGACCAGTGACCGGGTGCCGCCGTTAAGCCGCGTGAGCCGGTCGAGGCCTTCGGGGGTGGCGCACTCGGCGGCCAACACCAAGGTCGCGCCGCCGCCGCCGTTGGTAATCATGGCGACGCCGCCGCGGCGCAGTTCGGCGGTCGCGCGATCAACCGCGCGGAGCGCGACCACCGCCGTGGGCGACGGCTGTGCAACGTCTGACGATCGTGCCGCCATGAACCGAGCCAATTCTGGTTTCGGCCCCCACTGGGCCCAGGCGGGCGCACTATATCGGCGCGACCGTTCAGGCGCAGCATCCAATTTTTCCGCCATACCCAAACCGGCCCATCTGGGATATAGATCGCGGCAGCGAAAAAATTGCCACGGGCTGTGAAATGCGCGAAAAATCAGCCAGTTCTCACCGCCAGATATTGTTGGTCGATGATGACGCGCCGTTGCGCGAGTCCCTGGCCGAACAGCTTCACCTCCACGAGGAGTTTGATATCAGCGAGGCGGGCAGTGGCGGCGAGGCCATGGAGCGCGCCAAGGCGCAGCGCTTCGATCTGGTGTTGCTCGATGTCGGTTTGCCCGACATGGACGGCCGCGAGGTCTGCAAGGTGTTGCGCCGGGCCGGCAACAAAATGCCGATAATTATGCTGGCCGCCGCCGACACCGACGCCGACACCATCCTGGGTCTCGAATCCGGGGCCAACGACTACATCACCAAGCCGTTCCGCTTCGGCGTGCTGCTCGCCCGGGTGCGGGCGCAGTTGCGTCGGCACGAGCAGAGCGAGGCCGCGGTCTTCACCATCGGCAGCTACACCTTCCGCCCGGCGGCCAAGCTGCTCCATGACGGCGACACCAACAAGAAGGTCCGCCTCACCGAGAAGGAGACGGCCATTCTCAAGTACCTCTACCGGGCGGGCGACAAGGTGGTGGCCCGCGAGGTCTTGCTCGACGAAGTCTGGGGCTATAACGCCGGGGTCGCCACCCACACCCTGGAGACCCACATCTACCGCCTGCGCCAGAAAATCGAGGAAAACTCCTCGGAAGCCAAGCTCCTGGTCACCGAAACGGGTGGGTATCGCTTGGTACCGTAGGTACCAAGCGGTGCTTTTGGTTTGGCCCTCAATTACCAGGCGCAGACATCCGTCCGCTTGGCTCCCGCTGCATAATATTTAATCTTTCAGAGAGCGCAATCTCACGGCCAGATATACGGCAGCCATAGCCGCAAGCAAACTGACGCCACCGTAAAGCGGCCAGACCATGGACCAGTCGGTGGTCAGGGCGACGGCCTGGGCCAGAACGACCGGCCCCGCCAGCACCCCCCAGTTGCGTCCGGTCATGATGATGCTGAAGGCGCCGGCGTCGACCCGGTCGCCGCCCATGATGGTGCTCGGCAGGGCAAACAGGCAGGCCGGCCCGATGCCGCAACTGACGCCGTAAACCACCAAGGAGACGATGCCGAGCCAGCCGGCGCCGACGTCAGGGATGGTCAGCCAGATGATGCCTTGGACCGCCAGGGAGCCCGCCAGTAAGGGCGCCAACGGCGCGCCGGCGCGCAGCATCGGTCCGGTGGCGATGTTGAACACCAGGACGAGGGCTGTGGGCAGCAGGTAAATCCACACCGCGCTATCGGCGGGGAAGCCATGGGTCTCGACGAGAAAGGTCGGCAGCCAGGTCATGTAGCCGTAGTACTGGCCCGAGAACACGGCGAAAATGGCGGCGCCGACCATGAGCACCCGGCGCTCGGCCGGCTTGGTTTGATGCGGTCGATCATCGCCGGCGACCGCGTCCCGCTCCATGCTGATATTGATAGCCCCGGCCAGGCCCGCGCGCGAACGCAGGTATAGCGCCCACAGGCCGAAAGCCAGGGTCAAACCCAGGCCGACCCACCACAGGGGGCGCCACAGCCCGGAACCCAGGGCCGGCAGGGCAATCAGGCTGGCGCAGACCTGACCGATGGGAATCCACGCTGCGGTCAGGCCAATAACCAGGGGCAGGTGGCGGGGAGCGGCGTTGATATTGGCGAGCAGCGGCCCGGCGACGGCGCAGATGGCGAAGCCGGCGCCTTCGAGGCCACGGGCGGCGAGCATCAGCCCGCCGAGGTCGGGCGCCATCAGGGTCAGGCCTTCGCCAGCGATGAACAGGGCCAGGGCGGCGGCCACATAGGGCCACAGGCCGTGACGCTTGAGGCCCCGTCCAATGGCCATGGAAAGAGCAATTCCGGCGACCGCGAAAATCGACATGAAACCGCCGGCCAGCACCAGATTGTAGCCGTAGGCCTCGAGCATAACCGGCAGCACCGGCGGCAATTTGAACAACTTATAGGTGGCGAGCGAGGCCAAAGCCAGGCCGAAGGCGACGCCGCGCCAGTTGGTAACCACTGGCGATATGGTCAAGTTAAACCATCGGCCAAAAAGTATGACCGATGGGCGTTCAAACGGCACGCAGCCTCCCGCCAAACGGTTGGTAGCGCGCGGTCGCGCTTGCCAGCAATCATCGTGAAACCATCACGACAATCGCTGGAAAAACGATGTCGGCTCGGTGGGACGCCGTCACAGATATTAAGGAATTTCCTTTCACACCAATGACCTCTCAGGCAAACTGTGGGAGGATTCTAACGATTGGAGAGGGCGGAGAGAACCGGTTTGCCAGAGATCAGCGAATTTTTTGTTCGGTTTTGGGGTGTCCGCGGCAGTATTCCCTGTCCTGGCGATGACGTGGTGCGCTACGGTGGCAACACCTCGTGCCTGGAAATCCGCTGCGGCCCCCATGTGCTGATCTTTGACGGCGGCACCGGCCTGCGGCCCTTGGATTCGTCACGCAACGGCGAGGGCGTGTTCGACGCCGACGTCTTCTTCACCCACACCCACCTCGATCATATTTGCGGCTGGCCCTATTTCACCCGCCTGCTCGAGGCGGAATCGACGCTCAACGTGTGGTGTGGTCACCTGTTGCCCGACCACACTATCGAAGAGGTGTTGAACTCGTTTCTCGGCGAGCCGTTCATGCCGGTCCAGAAAGACCGCCTGCGGGCGGCCATCAGCTATCACGACTTCACCGGCGGCGAAACCCTGGAGCCCCGGCCGGGCGTGGTGCTACGC
>JAYZAP010000240.1:0-3822 GCA_036339655.1 Pseudomonadota bacterium
CGTCCAGGGTGACGCCCTGGCGCAATACCACGAACAGCACCACCCGCACGTCGTCGTCCCATTGCTGGCCGACGCAGATGGCCTCCATGACCGGGTCGATATTTTCCACCTGACGGTAGTTGTCCGAGGTTCCGATGAGCACTCCGCCGGGGTTGAGCACCGCGTCGGAGCGGCCGTGGATGACCATGCCGCCGCGTTCAGTCAGCTCGACGAAATCGCCGTGATTCCAGATGTTGGGAAAGCGGTCGAAATAGGCGGCGTGATACTTGGCCCCGTCGGGGTCCTGCCAGAATGATACCGGCATCGAGGGAAACGGCCGGGAGCACACCAACTCGCCCTGTTCGCCGACCACCGGGTTGCCATGGTCGTCGTAGACTTCGACCTTGAGGCCCAGGGCCCGGGTCTGCAACTCGCCGCGCCACACCGCCCCGGCCGGGTTGCCGAGGGCGAAACAGCCCATGATGTCGGTGCCGCCGGAGATCGACGACAGGCATAAATCCGCCTTGATGGTGTCATAGACGTAGTCGAAGCTCGCCGGCGCCAGGGGCGAGCCGGTGGACAACACCGCGCGCAGTTGACTCAGGTCGTGGCCGTCACCCGGCCGCACCCCGGCCTTCTCCAGGGCGGCGATATACTTCGCCGAGGTGCCGAAGCTGGTGATGCGTTCGTCCGCGGCGTAGCGCCACAGGGTCTCGCCGTCGGGGTAGAACGGCGAGCCGTCGTAGAGCATCACGGTGGCCCCCATGGCGAGGCCGCTGACCAGCCAGTTCCACATCATCCAGCCGCAGGTTGTGAAGTATAATAGGCGGTCGTCCTCGCCCACGTTGGTGTGCAGGCGGTGTTCGCAGTGATGCTTTATCAGGGTGCCGCCGGCACCATGGACGATGCATTTGGGCATGCCAGTTGTGCCCGATGAATACATGATGAACAGTGGATGGTCGAACGGCAGTTGTGCGAAGTCGATATGACCACCGGGGGCGACGCCGAGATAGTCGGCGAAGTGAACGGCGTTATCCAGGTTCGAAATATCGGGCTGTTCGGTGGCATAGGGCACCACCACCACCCGGCCGATGCTCGGCGAGCGGGCGGTAATGCCGGCAACCCGCTCGAGGCTGTCGACGGTCTTGCCGTTGTAGAAATAGCCGTCGGCGGTGAACAGTACCTTGGGTTCGATTTGGCCGAACCGGTCCATTACACCCTGGACGCCGAAATCGGGTGAGCACGACGACCAGATGGCGCCGATGCTCGCGGTCGCTAGCATGGCGACGATGGTCTCGGGCATATTGGGCATGAAGCCGCCGACCCGGTCGCCGGCGACCACGCCCTCGGCGCGCAATGCCCGGGCGAGGCGACCGACCTGGTCGTGGAGGTCGGCGGAGGACAGCCGGCGGGTGGCACCGGTTTCGGCGCGAAACACCAGGGCGTCGCTGTCATCGCGGCGGTGCAGCAGGTTTTCGGCGAAGTTGAGCCGCGCCCCGGGGAACCACTGGGCGCCGGGCATTATGTCGCCGTCGACCAGAATCTGGTCCCATTCCTTCGACGCGATGATGCCGCCGAAGCGCCAGACGCTGGTCCAAAACTCTTCGATATTGTCGATCGACCACTGATAGAGCGCGTCATGGTCGGCCAGGGTGACGCCCCACTCGGCCTCCACGGCGTGGCGGAAGGCGGTAATGTTGGCGGCCTCGGCGCGTTCGGGCGACGGGCACCACAACGGTTTATCCATGGTTATTCTCTATGGTTGGCAGGTGGCGGATTATTGCCCGGCCTCGCGGCGGGCGCAAATGCTTGCATGGGTGCTGTCAGATCAATGCGAACCAGTCTCCAAAGTACTACGTGCTGGTGGTATTAGGCCGCCAACTGGCGCCACTCAGCCAGGGCAGCAGAGCGGTCTTGCTTGGAGACGGAGCGGCGGTTGAGGTGACGGTCGAGATTGAAATGATTGTGGATTGCAGCATGGGCTGAGGCGAACTTCTGCAGGGTTCTTACGTCCCTGAACCGCGCCATTGCGCCTTCCCGTCGTCGGAAGGGTTGGTGCGAATTCTCTGCGCGATTATTGAGCCAACGACCACATACCTGCTGTTGTTCGATACCAAGATCCTTCATTGCGGCGCGATATGAGCGCAGCCGGTCGGTGACAATCGTCTTCGGGCGGCCATAACGTTTCATCGCTCGCTTCAGGAACAGCTTCGCAGCCTTGCGGTCCCGGCGTTTCGTAGCAAAGACCTCGAGAACCTCACCTTCGTGATCAACAGCGCGCCAGAGATAAAAGGTCTCGCCGTTGATCTTCACGAAAACCTCGTCCAGGTGCCAGCGCCACTGCGGTACGGCCCGCAAGTTCTCTGACCGCCGCCTACTGATCTCCGCGGCAAATCTTGGACCAAAGCGGTTTCACCAAAACAGAACTGTCTCATGGCAGATATCGATGCCGCGCTCAAACAGCAGATCCTCGACTTGGCGTAACGACAGCGGAAACCGGATGTACATCATCACCGTGAGGCGAATGATCTCCGGCGAAGAGTTGAAGTAGCGGAAGGGATTTTGCATCGCCGGACGCTATAGAACACCCCTCCCCCGCTCAAGGCGATTTGCTCTGACAACGCCCTCCCCACGCCTGGACCCATTGAATGTAGGCCCGGATTCTATCTAGGACTATCGGCAGGGCGGTCGATTTTCCGTCATCAGCCCTGCGTCGGGCGCGGGGTAGGCACCCGCCATCGTGGCTGGCGAGTTGGCCGCATCGCCCCTATGGTCGCGCCATGCCCATGACCGCCACGCCTGACACCATTGCCCCAGCGAGGATTTCCACCGCGCAGCCGGTGCGCGACAACCCAGTGCAAGGGGCGCTGCTGATGGTCGTCGCCGCTGTCTTCTTCACCGCCATGACGGCCATGATCCGTTATCTCTCGACCTCCATCGATCCGTTGGAGTTGGTGTTCTTCCGCAACCTGTTCGGCCTTTTGGTGCTGTTGCCGTGGCTCGCGCGCAACGGTTTCGACGTGCTCCGCACCAAACGCCTGGGGCTGCTCCTGTTCCGCACCGCGGTCGGCCTGATCGCCATGATCACCTGGTTCTCGTCGATCTCGATCATGAACCTGGGGGACGCCGTGGCGTTGAGTTTCACGGCGCCGCTGTTCGCCACCGTAGCGGCGGTGTTTATCCTCGGCGAGGTGGTGCGGGCGCGGCGCTGGGCGGCGGTCATCATGGGCTTCTTCGGGGCGATAATCATTCTCCGGCCGGGCTTCATCGAAATCTCGCCGGTCGCCATGATGGTGCTGCTGTCGTCGCTCATGATGGGCTTTTCCGTGTGCCTGGTGAAGCTGCTGTCGCGCACCGAACCGGTCATGACCATCGTCTTCTACATGGTGCTGTTTCTGACCCCGGCGTCGCTGATCCCGGCACTGTTCGTGTGGACCACGCCGAGCTTCACCGAACTCGCCTGGATGCTGGCCATCGGCGGCTGCGGCAGTTTGGGCCACATCTGCTTCACCCGCGCCTTTTCCATGGCCGAGGCGACCGCCATCCTGCCCTTCGACTTCGTCCGCCTGCCCATGATGGCCCTGGTCGGCTGGCTCGCCTTCGGCCAGGTGCTCGACGTCTGGTCCGGCGTCGGCGCCGCCATCATCATCGCCACCCCGGTCTACATCGCCCACCGCGAAGGTGGGCATCAGCGGCGACAGGCCGCCCCATCGGCCGAGGCGGAGGCCGAGCTCCGCGCAGCGGATTGACTAAAAAGAATTTTCACCACCAAGACACCAAGACACAAAGAAACGGTATAATTACAACAACTTGGGGTCTTTATGACGTGGTGGTTTAACCCTT
>JAYZAP010000241.1:0-5083 GCA_036339655.1 Pseudomonadota bacterium
TACAGCAGCGCGCCGTACCTGTCCAAGACCCACGGACAGCGGTACGTCAGCAATCACGGCAACCGGCTGGCAGCGGAGTACGGCTGCTTTGAGGACGCCGACACCATACCGGTGGGCGCCGTCCTGGCCAAGGATAGCTTCGCCGCCGCCGCCGGCGAGATATTCCCCGGACCATTGTTTCTTATGAAAAGATGCCGTCCGGCTTCAGCAACGCCAGCGGCGACTGTCGTTACACCATGGTCGTGCCCGACGGTGCCATCTTCGGCGTCACCAAGGGCGAGGGCGCCGAGCGGGTGGAATACTGCATCGGCTGCCACCTGGCCTGCGAACGCTCTGACCACCTCTATTTTCCGCCCGAGGATTATCGCCGGGTGTCGTGATACGTCCGCTGGCGCTTGCACCCGCACCCTGGCGGCTCTAAAACAAGCCATGTTCGGATTCGGCCTGCAAAAGCTCCGTGTTCTCGCCATGCTGATTGGCGTGGTGTGGTACGGCTTCAAGTACTTCAGCCGCTTCGATGAGTCGCGGAAGAAGGTCGAGAAGGTAGCCCGCAAGGCAGCGCAAAAGACCGCCGGCAAAGCGGCCGAACTGGCGCCCGAAGCCGAGCCCGTGGCTCAGGACATGGAGCGCTGCGAGATCTGCGGCGACTTCGTGGCCGTTGACGGCGTCACCGCCTGCGGCCGCGAGGCCTGCCCCTATCCCGGCTGAACACAGGTAGTCGAGTGATGAGCGAGTCCAGTGGGTCGCCCACGTCATTCCAGGACCTTATCTTCACCCTGCAACGCTATTGGGCGGACCAGGGCTGTGTCCTGGTGCAGCCATACGACATGGAGATGGGCGCCGGCACGTTTCATCCGGCGACCACGCTGCGCTCCCTCGGGCCGGCGCCATGGAAGGCTGCCTATGTTCAGCCGTCGCGGCGGCCGACCGACGGACGCTACGGCGACAATCCCAACCGCATGCAGCGGTTCTACCAATTCCAGGTCATTCTCAAGCCGTCGCCCGACGACTTCCAGGAACTCTACCTCAAGAGCCTCTACGCCCTCGGCATCGACCCGGCCCTCCACGACCTGCGATTCGTCGAGGACGATTGGGAAAGCCCGACCCTGGGTGCCTGGGGACTCGGCTGGGAAGTCTGGTGCGACGGCATGGAGGTCTCCCAGTTCACCTATTTCCAGCAGGTCGGCGGCTTCGACTGCAACCCGGTGTCGGGCGAACTGACCTACGGCCTGGAACGCCTGGCCATGTACATCCAGGGGGTCGAAAATGTCTACGACCTGGACTGGAACGGAGCCGGGGTGACCTATGGCGATGTCTACAAGCAGAGCGAGGTCGAGTTCTCGGCCTACAACTTCGAGCACGCCAATACGGATGTCCTCCAGCGCCACTTTATCGACACCGAGACCGAATGCGCGAATCTGCTGGAGCACCAACTGGCGCTGCCCGCCTATGACCAGTGCATGAAGGCCAGCCACCTGTTCAACCTGCTCGACGCCCGCGGCGTCATCAGTGTCACCGAACGGGCCGCCTACATCGGTCGGGTACGGGCGTTGGCCAAGGGCTGTTGCGCCCAATGGCTGCGCGGCCAGGGCGAGACGGTGGAGGACTGACCGTGGCAGAACTGCTGCTCGAACTCCTCTCCGAGGAAATCCCCGCCCGCATGCAGGCCCGCACTGCCGACGACCTCAAGCGCCTAGTCAGCGAGGTTCTAAAGAAGGCCGGGCTCGAATTTGAGACCGCCGAAGCCTACGCCACCCCGCGCCGCCTCGCCCTGGTGGTCGACGGTCTGCCCACGGCCCAACCCGACATTAGCGAGGAACGCAAGGGGCCCAAGGCCGACGCCCCGGACCAGGCCATCGCCGGCTTCCTCAAGTCGGTCGGCCTGACCCGCGACCAGGTCGAGGAGCGCGAGTCCCCCAAGGGCACCGTGCTGTTCGCGGTGATTGAGAAGAAGGGCGCGGCGACTGCCGACGTTCTGGCGGACCTGCTGCCTGAGGCCGTCGCCAAGCTCCCCTGGCCCAAGTCTATGCGCTGGGGCGACCGGCCGGACCGTTGGGTGCGGCCCCTGCATGGCGTGCTGTGCCTGTTCGATGGCGCCCTGGTGTCGTTCGCTTACAATCATCTGGAATCGCGCGACACCACCGCCGGCCATCGATTCATGGCCCCCGACGCCATCACCGTGGCGGGTTTCGCCGACTACCAGGACAAGCTGCGCCACGCCTACGTCATGCTCGACGCTGCCGAGCGCCGCACGGTCATCGAGAAGGACGCCGCCGTTGCCGCCGAAGGCGAAGGCTTCAGCCTCAAGCCCGATCCGGGGCTGGTCGACGAGGTCGCCGGGCTGGTCGAATGGCCGGTAGTGCTGACCGGCGCCATCGATCCGGATTTCATGGACCTGCCGGCCGAAGTGCTGACTACATCCATGCGCCACCATCTCAAGCATTTAGCATTGCTCGACAGCGACGGCAATTTGGCGCCGCGCTTCGTTGTCGTCGCCAACAACCACGCCACCGACGGCGGCAAGCAAATCGTCGCCGGCAACGAACGCGTCCTCCGCGCCCGCCTGTCCGACGCCAAGTTTTTCTGGGACCAGGACCGCAAACATACCCTGGAGAGCCGAATCCCCGAGTTAGACAAGGTGGTATTCCACGCCAAGCTGGATAGCGTCGGCGAAAAGGTCAAACGCATCGAGGCCCTGGCGGTCGAAATCGCCAAGTCCATCCCCGGCGCCGAGGAAGCCGCCGTGCGAGAGGGCGCGCGCCTGTGCAAAGCCGACCTGGTCAGCGGCATGGTCATCGAGTTCCCCGAACTCCAGGGCGTCATGGGCCGCTACTACGCCCTCGCCGAGGGCAAGGACGCCGCCGTCTCCGACGCCATCGCCGAGCACTATTCGCCCCAAGGCCCCAACGACGATTGCCCCAGCGCACCGGCGAGTATCGCCGTGGCCCTGGCCGATAAGATCGACAGCCTTGCAGGCTTCTGGGCGATTGACGAGAAACCGACCGGATCTAAGGATCCCTTCGCCTTACGGCGGGCCGCGCTCGGTGCTATCCGTTTGATCGTTGAGAACAATCTCCGTGTTTCACTGGTTAATGTGTTTTATGACGCACTTCGGTCCTATGCCGTGGCCATGGTTGAAGCAGACAAACCACCTCAGATCGACGCAAACGACATTCTCGAGTTCTTCGCCGACCGCCTCAAGGTGCATCTGCGCGAGAAGGGGGTCCGGCATGATTTGATATCCGCGGTGTTCGCCCTGGGTGGCGAGGACGACCTGGTGCGGCTGTTGGCCCGCGTCGAGGCCCTGCAGGCGTTCGTGGACAGCGACGACGGCGAGCATTTGCTTACTGCCTATAAGCGCGCCGCCAACATTGTCGGCATCGAGGAGAAGAAGGATGGCGCCAGCTATTACGACGCCGAGGTGGATGCCGCGCTGCTGTCCGAGGTCGACGAGATTGCCGTGGCCGAGCGCCTGACTGAGGTTGGCGGCCTGGCCAACGCGGCCCTGGCGAACGAAGAGTTCGCTGCCGCCATGAGCGCTCTGGCCCTGCTACGAAAGCCGGTGGACAGCTTTTTCGACAACGTGACGGTCAACTGCGACGATGCGGATTTGCGGCGCAACCGCCTGTCGCTGCTGGCCGGCATCCGCGCGACCCTCGACCGGGTCGCCGACTTCAGCAAAATTGAGGGATGACTAGAGTGACCAAGTGGGTATACGGCTTCGGCGACGGCGAGGCCGAGGGTAGCGGGGCCATGCGCGAGCTGCTCGGCGGAAAGGGCGCCGGGCTGGCCGAGATGTCGAACCTGGGGCTGCCGGTGCCGCCGGGCTTAACCCTGACCACCGAGGTCTGCACCGCCTATTACGCCAACGATAAGGCGCTGCCCGATGGTCTTGGCGCCGAGGCCGAGGCCGCCATGGCGGCCATGGAGGCGCTGGTTGGACCGCGCTTCGGCGACGCCGACAACCCGCTGCTGGTCTCGGTGCGTTCGGGCGGGCGGGCCTCCATGCCCGGCATGATGGACACCATCCTCAACCTCGGCCTCAACGACGACACGGTCGAGGGTCTGGCCAAGGCCAGCGGCGACGAGCGCTTCGCCTATGACAGCTACCGCCGTTTCATTCAGATGTATGCCAACGTGGTGCTCGGTGTCGGCCACGACCGCTTCGAGCAACTGCTCGAGGACCACAAGGCGGTTCAGGGGGTGACCCTCGACACCGAGCTTTCCGCTGACGACTGGATGGACGTGGTCGAGGCCTACAAGTCCGCCGTCGAGGACCATACCGGCGAGGCTTTCCCCAGTGACGTCAACGACCAGCTTTGGGGCGCGGTGGACGCGGTGTTCGGGTCGTGGATGAACCGCCGCGCCATCACCTATCGAAGCATTCACGACATCCCTGAGGACTGGGGCACGGCGGTCAACATCCAGGCCATGGTGTTCGGCAACCGGGGCGACGACTGCGCCACCGGCGTCGCCTTCACCCGCGACCCGGGTACCGGCGAGAAGGCGGTGTACGGCGAATACCTGGTCAACGCCCAGGGCGAGGACGTGGTCGCCGGCATCCGCACCCCCCAGCACCTCACCATAGCCGCCAAGGAGGCCAATAAGTCGCCGTTCCCGGCCATGGAAGAGGTTATGCCCGAGGTCTTCGGCCAGCTTGTCGAGGTCTTCGACCGACTCGAGCTCCACTACCGGGACATGCAGGACATCGAGTTCACGGTCCAGGGCGGCAAACTGTGGATGCTGCAGACCCGCAACGGCAAGCGCACCACCGCGGCCGGGGTGCGCATCGCCGTGGAAATGGCCGGCGAAGGTCTGATTAGCGAGCATGAGGCCGTGGGCCGCATCGACCCGGCTTCCCTCGACCAACTGCTCCATCCCACGCTCGACCCGCGGGCGCCACGCCGGGTGCTGACCCGGGGCTTGCCGGCGTCACCGGGGGCGGCTTCGGGGGCCGTGGTGTTCACCGCCGACGAGGCCGACGACGCCGCGTTCCAGGGCCGCGATGTCATTCTTGCCCGGGTCGAGACCAGCCCCGAGGACATCCACGGCATGCACGCGGCGCGCGGCATCCTGACCAGCC
>JAYZAP010000242.1:0-3754 GCA_036339655.1 Pseudomonadota bacterium
ATCCGCCGGGCGGGTCATTGCTTCATACCATTCGGCACGCGAATAATTAATGTAACAAATTATTTGTCAATACACTAGATGGTCAGCGACAGAAATTCGCCAAGGAGGCTTTGAACTCATGGACGATGTGGTCGACCGACCCCCGGGTCAGCTCAATCTAGCTACCCAACGCTTCGAGTTTGCCGTCAGAATCGGCGAGTTGGCGCGCCTGTGGCGTGGCCAGATTGACCGCTGTGTAAGGCCGTTGGGTCTCAGCTTCATGCAGTGGCAGACTCTGATCCAACTAGCCCGATCCGATAAAGACATGGTGCAAAAGGATTTGGCGGCCATGGTTGGCATGGAAGGACCGGCCATGGTCGGCGTGCTCGACCGCCTGATCGACGCCAATCTGGTGGAGCGCCGCGTGGCGTCCCACGACCGCCGCGCCAACACGGTTCACCTGACCGCCGCCGGCGACCGGATTCTTGACCGGGCTGAGATTGAGTTGCGCAAGCTTCGCGACGTCTTGCTCGCCGAATTGAGCGACGACGAACTGGAAACCTGCATCCGTGTGTTTGACCGCGTCTCCGGCGAGGCGCGGTCCTTTGACGCCGATGCGGGCGACCCCGATACGGGCGAGACGTCCAAGTCATGAACTATCAAACGTCAAAACCCGGCGGCGATGCCGCCGTGCTGACCGCGGCACCGCCGAAGCGGCGGGGCGCCCAGGTTGCCCGGGTTACGTTGTTGACGTTGATGGTGGTGGGGCTTGCCGTGTGGGCGGCCGACTGGAGCCGCAATGCGCTCCTGTATGTCCACGAGACCGATGCGCGGATCAGCGCCGATATGGTGTCGATCAGCAGCCGGGTTGCCGGTTGGATGGTGGCGCGCAACGTCGGCATGGGCAGCGAGGTCGCCCAGGGCGACGTGTTGGCGGTGGTCGATACCCGCGACGCCCAGGCCCACCTTGTCGAACTCGAAGCGGAGATCAATCGTATCGAGGCCGAGCGGGCGGAACTGGGTGCGGAAATCGCCATGGTCGACGGCCAGACCCGAAGCCGCATTTCGAGCGAAATCGCCAGACTCTCCGCCGCCCAGGCCCTGGTCGAGACGATTGTGTACGAGTTCGACTATGCCGAACGCGAATTGGCCCGCGCCCAACAGCTCTCGGAAAGCGGCGTCATTCCGGTCAAGGTTTTAGACGAAGCCCGCACCGACTATTTGACGACGCAGAAAGAGCTGCTCCGCGCCCGCGCCCTGGTCGCCACCGCCGAGGCCCGGGTCGGTGAGGCCAAGGCGGCGCGCCGCGAAATCACCATGCTTGAGCGTGAGCGGGAGACCTTGGAGTACCGCAAGTTCGAGGTTCAGACCCGCATCGAGCGCCAGAAGCTTGACATCGCCGACCGCACGATCACCAGCCCGATCAACGCCGTGGTCAGCCGCGCTTTCGTCGAGGTCGGTGAATATGTCCGGGAAGGTCAGCGCATCGCGTTGCTTCACGACCCCGATGCGATCTATATCCTGACCAATATTCGCGAGACCGATATCCGAAAAGTCTATATTGGCCAGGATGTCAGGCTCGAAATCGATGCCTACCCGGACCGCGAGTTCCAGGGCCGCGTCGACATGATCACCCATGCCGCGACCAGCGAGTTCGCGTTGCTGCCCAACCCCAACCCGAGCGGCAATTTTACCAAGGTCACCCAACGAATTCCGGTGCGCATCGCCATCGATCAGCAAGACGGCCTGCTTAAGCCGGGGATGATGGTCGAGGTTTTCATCCGTGTTGACAGCAGCGACTGAGACGGCGATCCCGGCGGCCCGTCAGGCCCACCAGTTCGAGCACAAGTGGGGCGCGACGTTGACCGTGACCCTGGGCATGATCGCGACGATCATGGCCTCGACCATGATCAACGTGGCCATCGCCGATATCATGGGCGCCTACGGGGTCGGCCAGGACCGAGTCCATTGGCTGATGACCGGATTCCTCACGGCGACGACCGTCTGCATGTTGCTGAACGCGTGGTTCGTGCATAACCTGGGGCCGCGCAACACCTTCATCATCGCTTCCATGCTGTTCGCGACGTCCTCGATCATGGGCCAGTTGGCGCCGACTTTCGAGGCTGTGCTGCTGGCCCGGGTCGTCCAGGGCGGCTGCGCCGGGTTGATTCAACCGCTCGGCCTCAACGTGATTTTCATGGCGTTTCCGGCCCACGAACGGGGCAAGGCCATGGGCATGTTCGGGTTCGGCGTGATGATCGGACCGGCCATCGGTCCGGTGGTCGGCGGCATGATCGTCGATGTGGTCGACTGGCATTTCGTGTTTACCGGGGCGTTGCCGTTCATGGCCCTGGGCGCGCTCATGGCGGCGCGCTACCTGCCGGGCCGCGGCGCCGAAATGCCCAAGGCGCGGCTCAACTGGATGAGCTTCCTGCTCGTCGCCGGATCGGTGAGTATGTTTCTCAATGGCATTTCCAGCGGCCAGCGCGACGGCTGGACCTCGGTCACCGTGCTGTCGCTGCTGCTGGTCTCGGCGCTTGCCGCCATTGCCGTTATCGAGGTCGAAAGCCGCACCGCGCACCCGTTGCTCAATGTCCGCCTGTTCACCTACCGAACGTTCCTGGTGACCTCCCTGGTCGGGTTTATCTTTGGCGCTGGTATGTTTGGCACATTCTATCTGATGCCGATTTTCGTGCGCACGGTACAAGGCTATACCGGCACCCAGACCGGCCTATTGTTGCTGGTGGTTAATTTGCCGAGTTTCCCCATGTACCCCATCGCCGGCTGGATATCCCAGCGCGTCAAGGCGGTCTATCCCGTCGTCATTGGCATGTTCATGTTCGGGCTGTCGTCCTTCGCGCTCAGCTTTATCGATGTCAATTCCGGGTTCTGGTACATGGGCTGGTGGGGGTCGCTGGCCATGCTCGGCCTGGCCCTGGTCATGCCCTCCCTGTCGGCGGTGGCGCTGCAGGAACTTGACCGCGACCTGCTGCCCTATGGCGCCGGCACCCTGACATTTATCCGCATGATGGGCGGTGCCATGGGGATTAACTGCCTGGCCATCGTCCTGGAGAACCGCACCGCGCACCATGGCGACCTGTTCGCCGCGACCCAGACCGGCGAAAGCGGCGCTACCGCCGAGGTGTTGTTTCCAATGATGGATTTGCTGGCGCAGCAAGGACTTACCTATGGCGAGCAATACGCATACGCCTATCTCCACCTCGGCCGCATGGTCGCCGGCCAGGCCAACGCCCTAGCGTTCCAGGACGCCTATCTGGTGTTGACCGTGGCCTTCGGCGTCGCCATCACCATCGCCGCCCTGACCCTGGGACGGGCCGGCACCATCGGTGCAAAGGTTTCTTAAGTCCTGGCCACCTAGACTGGCTCCATGATGCGCGGATTGACATTGATGGCCGCCCTGGTGGCTCTGGCGACGCCGGCCGCGGCCACCCTACTGACGGTCAAGGCGGACGATTGCACCGCCATCACCGCCCATGTGCCGAGCGACGATGTCGCCTACCAGCCGGACGCCGGTGTCGATTACGACCCTTCGGAACAGTTAAACATCAATCCCAATGACGTGGTCGTCAGTATCGATATTCCGTTGCGCGCCACCGACGGCGTGGTCGGCGACGAGGCGGTGTTTATCGCCAACGGCGGTCAGATCGACGTATTCGGCGCCAACGCTAATGTGGGTGTGGTGACCCTGCGCGGCGGCGACGTCTATTTCGACGGCCAACGCATATCTGACCATCAGCCATCGGCCATCGTCGAG
>JAYZAP010000243.1:0-5761 GCA_036339655.1 Pseudomonadota bacterium
CGTGGTTGACGCCTCGGTGATGGCGCGGATTATCAGCGGCAACCTCAACGCGCCGGTGCAGATGATCGCCGAACGGGCGTCGGACTTCATTCGCGGCCGCGAGCAATTACCAGCCTTTCACGCACGGTTCAGTTTTCAAGAGGACGCCGCCTGACGGGTCTTGGTTATCGAAGAATTGACGGCTGCGTTCGTATAAGCTCTGTGACTTCAACAGCGACCGTCTATTGGTCCGGGAGGAAGCCATGAATCGAAAATTCATCATCGCGTTTTGTGTTTCCTGCCTGTGAGCTCAGCAAAGTCAGGCACAGACACTCAGGTCCGTCGACGACATGAGGGACGTGACGCGCCAAACCATGGGGCACGTGTTGACCGGTGATTTCGGGGCGGTCTTCGACACCATGGCGCCGCACTGGCCGTTGTCGGAGAACGAGCTTGCCATCTTGAGCGTGCAGACTTTGACCCAGCGCAACATGCTGGGCCAACGGTTCGGCCATACAGTGGGGGTCGACCTGGCCAGTGAGCAGTTGGTCGGCGACACCATCATGCGCATCACCTATATCGAAAAGCTCGACGTCCACCTGATCCGCTGGGTCTTCACTTTCTACAGGCCTGGCGACGAATGGTTGGTCAACGCCATCTTCTGGGACGACGATATCGACGCGCTTTTCTAAGTCATGAGTAGCCGCCTGTAGAGCGGCTTGAGCAGTGCCGGCAGGATGTACATTGGCAGTTGCGCCACGGCGAAGAAGACGACGATGTCGAAATCGGCGCGCCCGGCGATGGCGGCCAGCACGATCCCCATGTTGCGGTTTCCCGTGGCGAAACCGACGGTCAACGCCTGAGGCCGACCGAGAGCGAAAAACGACAGGGCGCCGGCGGCCTGAAGCGCGATGTTGGCGGTGAAGGCGACGGCGATACAGAGTAATACGAAGCCCGGCCGGTCGATCAGGATCGCGGTAACCCCATCCATGATGCCGATGGCGAAGACCAGCAATGCAATCACCGTCACGCCGTCAATTTGTCGCGTATGGGCCTCGATCCAATCCGCTCGGGCAAATTTGCGCGCCGTCAGCCCAAGGGCAAAGGCGGCGGCAATAACCGCAACCAGTTCAGTGGTAAAGCCGGCCATGCCGATACCGAGATCGAAGCCGAACAGATTGAGTGCCAGGGAGGGAAGAATGAACGGCATGACCAGGGTCGCGGCAGTGGTCAACACCGCCGCCAGAGCGGCGTCAAGGCCGAGAATCAGGGCGAAGGCGGCGGCCGACATGATTGGTGGCGCGGCGGCCGTCAGGGTCAACGCCGCAACCAAGGCCGGTGGCAGGCCACAGGCCGATACGACGAGCCACATGACCAGGGGCGACAACACCAGTAGCCACGTCAGGGTCAACGCCAGGAGCCGCGGCCGGCGGCCGTGGGCGGCCATGTCACGCCAGTCTATGCGGGTCAGGGCAAGCGCCAGGGCGACGACGATAGCGGCGATCAGCAGGGGCCTGAGCAACGCCGCCAGGGCCGGCAGCGCCAGGCCAATGAAGACCCCCGCGGCCAACAACCAAGTGGCATGGCGGCCAAGCCAGACGAGAACCGTGGCGAACATTCCGAGCACTAGCGCATGTTGGCTTCGTTGCGCGCCCGCTCCACGGTATCGCGGATTGGGTCGCGCTGGCGTTCCCATGGTGCCCGAGGATCGAGCAGGGCAGCCGCCGTGGCTTCGCGCGACACCACCACATGGTCGCCCTGGCGGTCTTGCGGTACTGGCGCGCGGCGCCTCATGCGGAAAATGATGAAGCCGGCGAAGGCGACCAGAACGACGGCGCCCCAGATGAACAATCCACCGGGACCGAACCAACCCATGGCGATTGAGGCCAGGGTCGGGCCGGCGCTGGCGCCAACTCCGTGGGCGAAAATCAGGCCGGCGCTGGCGGCAACGAAATCGCGGGGCTCGACGTAGTCATTGGCGTGGGCGACCACGGTGGAATAAATCGGCGCCGAGGCCGCGCCGAACAGGCACACCAGCAACACCACCACCACCAACGGCGCCGACCCGACCACGGCCAAGGCAACGCCGAAGACAGCGGTGGCAAGGGTTAGGGCGGTCATGACGTGGCGCCGGTCGAAGCGGTCGGACAGCATGCCCATGGGGTATTGCATGACGAAGCCGCCGACCCGTGGCGCCACCATGAAGAACGAGATTGCCGCCGCCGTCAGGCCGATACGCTCGGCATAGACCGAACCCAGGGCCGAGAACGAACTGATTCCGAGGCCGATGGTGAATGCGCCGACCACCGCCACCGGCGAAATGGTGTAGAGATCGCGAATGCCAAAGCGTGTCGAGGCCTCGAGCACCGGATTGCTCATGGTGGTCAGGGCGACCGGCAGCAAGGCCAGGGTGTAAAGCAGGGCGGCGATGGCGAACAACTCGTAACCGGCGGGATCGGCGATCAGCAGCAGCAGCGGCCCGAGCCCGGCCCCGGCCGTGTGGAACAGGATGTAAAGCGCGAAGCTGCGCCCACGTGTCTCATTGCTGGCCTCAAACTGGAGCCAGGATTCCACCACCATGAAATACCCCGCCATGGCCAAACCCATGGCAAAGCGCAACACCACCCAGACCACGGGCTCGGGTATCAGCGGATGGAGAATGGCCGCCGCCGCCGACACCGCGGCGAACACCGAGAAGGCACGAATATGACCGACCCGGCGGATAATCCGCTCGCAAAACAGGGTGCCCGCCAGCATGCCGGCGAAATAGGCCGAGCCGACAATGCCGATCAGCCCGCTCGACACGCCTTCGGCCGACATGCGCATGCCGAGCAGGGTGAAGAAAAGTCCGTTGCCCAGGCCGACCAACACCACAGCCGACAACAGCGGGCTCATGGAAGCAAAGATTTTCAGCATGTCATTGCCGACTTTCGATCATTGTGCCGTAGGCTCGAAAGAAATTTTCACCACCAAGGCGCCAAGACACAAGGAAGAACTACAAGACAAGGCGTTTAACACCGTCCTTAATCAGCGGTACATTGAAATTAATCAAGAGTCCCAATTTCTTGTTCGATAACTTGAGATATGTGAGAAGCTGTGCGCTGTGCAGGGGAATGAGTTTTTCAACAGCTTTCAGTTCGACGACAACGTGATCATTGACCAGCAAGTCCAGTCTCAAATAGGCATTAATATCCTAACCGTTATAGATAACTGGCACCTGGATCTGCCGTCTTGTTTTCAGGCCTCTAATTTCGAGTTCGTAGACAAGGTACGCCTCATAAACCGATTCGATTAAGCCTGGCCCAAACGACGAATGTACTTTGAAGGCGCCATCAACGATCAGTCTCGCTGTTTCGTCAATTTCGCGAGAAATCGATTCCAACGCCGTCATCTTGGTGTCTTTGTGGCTTGGTGGTCAGCCTTCTTGTCTGGTCGCCCGAACCCGCCGCCGCCGGGGGTTTCGATGATGAAGGTGTCGCCCTCGGCCATTTCAATCTGGTCGCAGGCGCCGAGCTCGACCGTGTCGCCGTTGGCCCGCTCGACCCGGTTGCGGCCGGCCGCGCCGGGCTCGCCGCCATGGGCGCCGAACGGCACGGTGGTGCGGTGGCAAGACAGGATGGCGGCGGTCATGGCTTGGCGGAAGCGGATGCGGCGCACCGCCCCGTGGCCGCCCTTGTGGGCGCCGCCGCCGCCGGAGTCGGGGCGGATGGCGAAGCGGTCCAAAAGCACAGGAAAGCGCCACTCCAGCACTTCCGGGTCGGTCATGCGTGAGTTGGTCATGTGGGTGTGGACCGCGTGGGTGCCGTCGAAGTCGGGGCCGGCGCCGGCGCCGCCGCAGATGGTCTCGTAGTACTGCCAGCGGTCGTTGCCGAAGGTGAAGTTGTTCATGGTGCCCTGGGCCCCGGCCATAACGCCGAGGGCGCCGTAGAGGGTATCGACGATGCATTGCGAAGTTTCCACGTTGCCGGCGACCACCGCCGCCGGGTAGCGCGGGCGCAGCATGGAGCCCTCGGGGATGATGATATGAATGGGCTTGAGGCAACCCTCGTTCATGGGAATGTCGTCGTCGACCAGAGTGCGGAAGACGTAGAGCACCGCCGCCCGGCACACCGCCGAGGGGGCGTTGAAGTTGCTCGGGCGCTGGTCCGAGGTGCCGCTGAAATCCACCGTCGCGCGCCGCGCCGCCTTATCGATAGTGATGGCGACGCGGATGATGCCGCCCTCGTCGAGAGGGTACTCGAAGCTGCCATCCTTCAGCACGTCGAGGACCCGGCGCACGGATTCCTCGGCGTTGTCCTGAATATGGCCCATGTAGGCCTTGACCGTGGCCAGGGAGAAGTGGGCCACCATCTTCTCAAGTTCCAGGATGCCCCGGGCGCAGGACGCGATTTGGGCCTTGAGGTCGGCAATGTTCTGATCGGCGTTGCGTGCCGGCCAGGTGCCCGAGGCCAACACCGCGCGCATCTCGTCCTCAAGGAAGCGGCCACCGTCGACCAGTTGCATGTCGTCGATGAGCACCCCTTCCTGTTCCACGGTGGTGCTGTCCGGTGGCATAGAGCCCGGCGTCACCCCGCCGACGTCCGCATGGTGGCCGCGTGAGCCGACGTAGAACCAGACCTCCTCGCCGGCCGGGTCGAACACCGGGGCGACCACGGTGATGTCGGGCAGGTGGGTGCCGCCGTTGTAAGGCGCGTTGAGCACGTAGACATCGCCCGTCTTCATGGCCGCCCGGCGACTCTTGATGACCGTGGCGACGCTCTCGCCCATGGAGCCCAGGTGGACCGGCATGTGCGGCGCGTTGGCGACGAGGCCGCCGTCCGTGTCGAACACCGCGCAGGAGAAATCCAGGCGCTCCTTTATGTTGACCGAGTAGCTGGTGTTCTCCAGGGTCGAACCCATCTGCTCGGCGACGGACATGAACCGGTTGTTGAAGATCTCCAGCATTACCGGGTCGACCGAGGTGCCGATGGCGGCGGTGCGCGCTTTGGCCACGGCGCGTTCGAGCAACAGATGACCAAAGTCGTTGACCTCGGCCCGCCAGCCGGGCTCGACCACCGTGGTGCCAGTAGCCTCGACCAGGATGGCCGGCCCCGCGACCCGGTCGCCGGCCATGAGGACGTCGCGGCGGTAGACCCTAGTCTCGTGGTGCTCTCCGTCGCTGTACATGGTTGTGGTGGCGATTGGCTCGACCGCGCCATCCCGTCGGCCGGCAATCACCGGGTCGGCGATTTCGGCCATGGCGCCGACCGCCTCGACCGAGATGTTCTCGACGATTTGCGCTTTGTCGGGAACGATGAAGCCGTAGCGTTGCTTGTGGGCCGCCTCGAACCCGGCAACCATGGCGTCGCGGCCGGCGAAATCGACCACCAGGGCGCTGTCGGTGCCGTCGTAGCGCAGGTGCACGGTCTTGGTCAGGGTGACCTTGTCGTCGCTCACCCCTTGCCCGGCCATGTCGGCCAGAGCCACGGTGGCGAGGCTGTCGAGCTGATTTGCCAAGTCGTCTACCAAGTCGTCGTGGAGCACTGCCTCGACGGCGCGCTCGCGCATGACCCGGACATCGGCAAGGCCGATGCCGTAGGCCGACAACACACCGGCGAAGGGATGCAGGAAGATCCTCTCCATGCCCAGGGCGTCGGCCACCCGGCAGGCGTGCTGGCCGCCGGCGCCGCCGAAGCAGCACAGGGTATAGCCGGTGACATCGTAGCCCCGGTGGACCGAGATTTCCTTGATGGCGCGGGCCATGTTCTCCACCGCGATAGACAGGAACCCGTTGGCAATCTCC
>JAYZAP010000244.1:0-2666 GCA_036339655.1 Pseudomonadota bacterium
AGCCAGCGAAACACGTACTCGGCTCCGACGATGGCCAGGGCGAAGGACTTGGGTGTGCGGTTGATGGTCGCCGCCATGATCAGCCCGCCGGGCTGCGCCAGGGCGCCGCAGGCGGCCACGAAGCCATCCACGTCGGCGACATGTTCGATGACCTCCATGGTGATGACCGCGTCGAAGCTTTCACGGCTGGCGGCCAGGGCCTCGGCGGTGGTGTGGCGATAGTCGATGGCAAGACCGGACTGCTCGGCGTGACGGTTGGCCACGGCAATGCTCTCCGCCGCCGCGTCGATGCCCACCACCGTGGCACCGAGCCGGGCCAGGGGCTCGCACAGCAGGCCGCCGCCGCAGCCGACATCGAGCAGCCGCGCGCCGTCCAGCGGCCGCTCAGCCAGGGCATCACGCCCGAGATGGCCGGCCAGATGGTCGCGGATGAACTCAAGACGGGTCGGATTGAGCGCATGGAGCGGCGCCAGGCCGCCGGCCGGGTTCCACCATTCATCGGCCAGGGCGGCGAAATGGGCAATCTCTTCCCCGTCGACGGAAGATGCGTGATTGACGGCGGCATGGACCATTGGGTTTGGTTCCCGGTGAACTCCCGGACTTGAAACCGGGGCATGAGCCAAGTATGTATAGCCGCCTTTCGCACCGCAACCGGGCATTTTTCCTTGAATTCCCCCCGGTTGCGGCGTTCACCAAACCGTTCATGGAACCCGCCATGGCCCGGATCGTTCAGAAGTTCGGCGGCACGTCGGTCGGCGATATGGACCGCATCAAGGCCGTGGCCCAGCGTGTCATGGCGGCGGTCGATGACGGCCATGAGGTCGCCGTGGTGGTCTCCGCCATGGCCGGGGTCACCGACCAGTTAACCGACTGGGTCGCCCAGGCGGCGCCGTTGCACGATGCTCGGGAGTGTGACGCGGTGGTCGCTACCGGCGAACAGGTGACCAGCGGCCTGCTCGCCCTGGCGCTACAGAACCTGGATGTGCCGGCACGCTCGTGGCATGGCTGGCAAATCGCTGTGCAAACTGACGATGAGCACGGCAAGGCGCGCATCCTGTCGATTGATACGGAGGAGCTCGACAAACGCTTCGCCCTGGGCCACGTGGCGGTGGTCGCCGGGTTTCAGGGCGTCGGGCCCGACGGTCGGATCACCACCCTGGGCCGTGGCGGCTCGGACACCTCGGCTGTGGCCCTGGCGGCGGCGCTCGGGGCCGAGCGCTGTGACATCTACACCGATGTGGACGGCGTCTTCACTGCCGACCCCCGGATTGTCACCCATGCCCACAAACTTGATAAAGTAACCTACGAGGAAATGCTCGAAATGGCCTCCCAGGGCGCCAAGGTGCTGCAGACCCGCGCCGTCGCCCTGGCCATGAAGCACCGGGTGCGCCTGCAGGTGCTGTCGAGTTTTACTGACGCTCCCGGAACCCTGGTCGTTGATGAGGATGAGATCGTGGAAGAGCAAATAATAAGCGGCATCGCCTACAGCCGCGACGAGGCCAAGATCACCCTGGTCGGGGTTGCCGACAAGCCCGGCGTCGCCGCCGCCATCTTCGGCCCCCTGGCCGAGGCCAACGTCAACGTCGACATGATCGTGCAGAACGTCTCGGCCGACGATTCCCGAACCGACCTGACGTTCACGGTGACCAAGGCCGACCTTGACCGCGCCGTCCAGTTGCTCGAGCGCCCGGACCGCGGGTTCGATTGCGTCTCCTTGGCTCACGACAGCGCCGTGGTCAAGGTCTCGGTGATCGGCGTCGGCATGCGCAGCCACGCCGGCGTGGCAGCCCAGATGTTCCGGTGCCTGGCGGACCGGGGCATCAATATCCAAGTGATCTCGACCTCGGAAATCAAGATTAGCGTGCTGATCGGCGAAGACTACTTGGAACTTGCACTGCGCTCGCTGCACAGCACCTACGGACTGGATTCTGCGTAATACCATAGCGCCTTGGCCAGGGTCGAAGCGGACGTTTGCTGACGACCAAAATGCGTGATAGTCTAGGGGGTTACACTGTGATTATCGGTGCGACCCTTGACTTGAGGCGCGGCGACCACAAGGCGGCGAACGAAAACTATGGCGCAACCCAGGCAGCAATTGGCTGAGGACCGGCCCGGCGGCCACCTGCGCGAAGTCGGGGTCGACGATTTGCCCCGCCACAGCGAAGTCGCCGCCGAACTTTACCAGGCCCGGTTTCGACGTGGCGTCGACCTTGCCCTGGTCGCCAACGAGTTGCGCATTCACTACGAACAGCTCCTCGCCCTCGAGGAAGGGCGCTTCGACGACCTCCCTGGCCCGACCTACGTCATCGGTTTCCTGCGCAGCTACGCCGGCTATCTCAACCTCGACGCCGACGACCTGGTGCGCCGCTTCAAGGATGAGACCGCCTACCGCGACAGCCGTCCCGACCTCACCTTCCCGTCGCCCCAGGACGAAGGACGGGTGCCCACCGGCGCCCTCATTGCCCTCAGCCTGGCCCTGGTCGGGGCCGCCTATGGCGGCTGGCACTATGTCGCCAGCGTCGACCGGGTGACTCTCGAAAAGGTGCCGGCGGTGCCACCAACCGTGATCGTCGAGGCGGCGCCGGAAGCCGCGCCCCCGTCCGTCGAGACGATTGGTAAATCCTTGGCCGTAGCCGCCATGGAACAGGCCGCCGCGTCGCCGACCG
>JAYZAP010000245.1:0-7543 GCA_036339655.1 Pseudomonadota bacterium
CCTGGGCCTGCCCGAGAGCGCCACGCCCCATGCCCTGCGTCACAGCTTCGCCACCCACCTGCTGGCCGGCGGCGGCGACTTGCGGACCATTCAGGAATTGCTCGGCCACGCCTCCCTGTCGACCACGCAGCGCTACACCGAGGTCGACGCCGAGCGCCTACTGGAAAGTTACGACGCCGCCCACCCGCGGGCGCGGGGTTAACCATGAGCCAGACCGTCGAGTTCTTTTACGGCGCCGGCAGCCGCTATTCCTACCTCGCGTCGACCCGCATCGCGGCCTTGGAGGCCGAGACCGGTTGCACCGTTGTGTGGCGGCCGATCCTCAGTTCTGACCTGATTATCGCAAATGGCAAGGACCCGTTCGACGGCGGCGAGGTCTCGGGCCAGTACGGCTGGCCCTACCGCCGCCACGATGCGGAAAACTGGGCGGAATTCTATGGCGTTCCCTATCTTGAGCCCGACTTCGACGACTATGACCCGCGAGAGCTGGCCCGGGCCTGCGGCGCCGCCGACCGGCTGGGCGCCGTGGCGTCGTTCAGCCGAGGCCTGTTCGCCGCGGTGTTCGCCGACGGCGGCAAAATTCATGGCGCGCGGCTGGTGGCCATCGCCGAGGCGGCGGGGCTCGACAGCGGCGCGTTCAGCCGGGCCCTGGCCGACCCGACAATCGACGAAGAAATGGCCGCCACCGTCGCCGAAGCTCACCAGCGCGGCGCCTTCGGCGTGCCGACCTTCTTCGTCGGCGAGCACATGTTCTGGGGCAACGACCGAATGGTCCTGCTGCGCCACTTCCTGCTCAAGGACAGTGCGTGAGCTAGTCTTCTACCCGGCGGTTGGCCATGGCGGCGAGGAGCAGGGGGCCAGTGAGGACACCGAGGCCCAGGGAGCCGAAGGCCAGGGCCCAGCCCAGTAAATTGTCGGTGCCGGCGATGTCGAGGACCACGCCGAAGGCCAGGGGGCCGAGGACGGCGCCAATGAAGCCGAGGCAGGAATGCACCGCCATGACGGCGCCGAGGCCGTTGGCTGGGGCGGCCTGCACGGCGCCGGTGGTGATCGCTGATGAATCGGCCGAGACGAACAGGCTGTAAACCACCGCCAGGGCGATGACCAGAGGGAACGGCAGGACCGCGGCGAAGCCGAAGATAGCCGCCAGGAAGGCCGATGTGGCCATCAGCCAGGTCACCATCCGGCGGCGGCCGTAGCGTACCGCCAGCTCGCTGCCGACGATGCTCGCGGGCATCGCCAGCAGCACCAGTACGGCGCCGATGGCGGTGACGTTCCAGGTGGCGTAGTCCGGGTTGAGAGCCTGGCTGAACACTAGGAAGGCGACCAGCCAGCCGCGAAAGCCGAACAGCTCGAAGTTATGGGAGGTGTAGGCCAGGATATAGCCCATGGCTTCCCGGTTCTGGAACACCGGGCGAAAATCGAGCAAGTGGTGCTCGGGCGCCTGGTGGACGGCGCCGGGCCGCACTGTCAGGGCCCAGCCCGATAGCGCCATGGCCAGGGGCGCGCAGAGGGCGGCCACGCCGAACGCCCATTGCCACGACAATACCGCGGCGACTTCACCGGCGATAAGAAAGGAGACGCTGGCGCCGATGCTGAAGCTCGACGTGTAGAACGCCACGGCGCGGGGCTGGGACACCTCGCTTACCCGGTCGGTGAGCGCCTTGAGGCCCGGCATATAGGTGCCAGCTAGGGCGACCCCGGCCAGGGTGCGGAACAGCATGGCGCTCCAGAATCCGTCGGCCAGCAGGGCGAAGCCGATCATGCAGACGCCGCCGAGGCCGGTGCCGAGCAGATAGATCAGGCGCGCATCGGCCCGGTCGGTGAGGCTGACCAGCACCGGCACCGCCACCAGAAAACCGAAGAAGTAGATGCCGGTGATCCAGCCGGCTGCGGAATTGCTCAAAGACCATTCAGCCTGCATCTCCGGCAACAGAGCGGAGAACATGAAAATGCCGAGCATGCCGAGCACCTCGGCGATGCACATCAGCGTAATGAGGACTCGATCAGACAATTTATCACTATCGGTCAAAAAGAATGACCGATGGGCGTTCACATCGCCATGCAGGCCCCCGCTGCATACGTGGCGACGCGCTGTCGCGCTTGCCAGCGGTCATCATGAGCTAATCACAATGATCGCTGGTATCGTTGTTGGGTGCAATCGACCGGCTCAGATGTGGATCGGTCTGCCGTCGACCGCCAGGGCCGCCTCGCGCACCGCTTCCGAAAGCGAGGGGTGAGCGTGGCAGGTCCGGGCGATGTCCTCGGCCGAAGCGCCGAACTCCATGGCGACCACGGCTTCGGCAATTATCTCACCGGCGTCGGCGCCGACGATATGGACGCCCAGCACACGGTTACTCCCGGCGTCGGCGAGGATTTTCACGAAGCCGTCGGTCTGGTCGTTGGCGCGGCCCCGGCTGTTGGCCATGAAGGGGAACTTGCCGACTTTGTAGGCGATGCCGGCGGCCTTGAGCTGTTCCTCGGTCTTGCCCACGGAGGCGGCCTCGGGGGAGGTGTAGACCACGCCGGGAATGGTGTCGTAGTTCACATGTCCGGACTGGCCGGCGATGATTTCCGCCGCCGCCATGCCTTCCTCCTCGGCCTTGTGGGCTAGCATGGGGCCGGCGATGACATCGCCGATAGCGAAGATATTCTCGACGCTGCTGCGGAAATGATTGTCGGTCATGACCCGGCCCAACTCATCGAGCACCACACCGATGGGCTCGAGCCCCAGGCCCTCGGTATTGGCCCGGCGGCCGATGGAAACCAGTACCACGTCGGCGTCCAGGGTTTCGACATCGCCGCCGGCGGCGGGCTCGAGGGTGAGCTTGACGCTCTTGGTCGAACTCACGGCACCGGTCACCTTGGTCTTGAGTTTGAAGGCGAAACCCTGCTTGCCAAGGATGCGTTTGAAGTGCTTCGAGATTTCACCGTCCATGGTAGGTAACAGGCGGTCGAGGAATTCGACCACGGTGACCTCGGCGCCGAGACGGCGCCAGACCGAGCCGAGTTCGAGGCCGATAAAGCCACCACCGATGACCACGAAATGCTTGGGCACCTTGGCCAGCGCCAAGGCGCCGGTGGACGTCACGATTCGCTTTTCGTCGATTTCAATGCCGGGAAGCAGCGTCGATTCCGAGCCGGTGGCAATAATGATGTTGGCGGCCTGCAGCACCCGGCCGTCGTCCTCGATGGTGACTTCGCGTTTGCCGGTAATGCGGGCGTTGCCGGCGACGTGTTCGACCTTGTTCTTCTTGAGCAGGTGTTCGATGCCCTTAGTCAGGTCGGAAACCACGCTGTCTTTGCGCTTCATCATTTCCGCGAGGTCGAGTTTGACCCCACTCACCTTGACGCCGTGGGCGGCGAGGTCGTGGCTCGCTAGTTCGAACAGCTCGGAATCGTGGAGCAGGGCCTTGGACGGAATGCAGCCGACAGTGAGGCAGGTGCCGCCGAGAGTGCCGCGGCGCTCGACGCAGGCCACCGACAGGCCAAGCTGGGCGGCGCGAATGGCGGCGACGTAGCCGCCGGGCCCGCCGCCGATGACGACAATGTCGAAGCTATCCTTAGTCATGGTTGTCCCCTTCGGCCCTTGGTTGGCCATTCGTCATTGGTTGGAATTAGATTTCGAGCAGCATACGCTCGGGATTTTCGAGGGATTCCTTGATGCGGACCAGGAAAGTCACCGCCTCGCGGCCGTCGATGATGCGGTGGTCATAGCTCAACGCCAGATACATCATGGGACGGGCCACGATGCTGTCGTCGGCCATGACCATGGGCCGCTTCTGAATTTTGTGCATGCCGAGGATGGCCGACTGCGGAGGGTTGAGGATGGGCGTCGACAGCAGCGAGCCGTAAATTCCGCCGTTAGAGATGGTGAAAGTGCCGCCCATCAGGTCGTCGAGGGCGAGATTGCCGTCCCGCGTCTTGATGGCGAGGCCGGTGATGGTCTTTTCGATGTCGGCCAGGCTCAATTGGTCGGCGTCGCGCACCACCGGCACCACCAGGCCCTGGGACAAGCCGACGGCGACACCGACGTGGTAGTAGTTCTTGTAGACTATGTCGCCGCCGTCGATTTCGCCGTTGACCGCGGGAATCTCCTTGAGCCCTGCGATGGCGGCGCGCACGAACAGCGACATGAAGCCGAGGCGCACGCCGTGCTTCTTCTCGAAGGCTTCCTGGTGCTGCTTGCGCAGGGCCATGACGTTGGTCATGTCCACTTCGTTGAAGGTGGTGAGGATGGCGGCGGTGCTCTGGGTTTCCTTGAGGCGCTCGGCGATGCGTTGGCGCAGCCGGGTCATGCGCACCCGTTCCTCGCGCTCGGCGTCGGGCCGGGGGCCCGAGGCCACGGGCGCCGGCGCCAGGGCGGGAGCAGGCGTCGGCTGTGGCACGGGTGCAGGCGCCGGGGCGGCTTCCGGTTTGGGTTCGGGCGCGCCGCCTTCCAGGACCGTGAGCACATCGCCCTTGGTGATGCGACCATCCTTGCCGGTGCCTTCGATCGTCGCCGGGTCGAGGTTGTTCTCGTCGACCAGCTTGCGCACCGCTGGCGACAGGGAATGCTGACCGACCACCGCAGGCGCCTCCACGGGTGCCTTGGCCGCCGGTGCCGGCGCGTCACCGGCGGCGGCGCCGTCGATGAGTCCGAGAATGGCGCCGACTTCCACGTTGTCGCCGACCTCGACACGGATTTCGCCAATCGTTCCGCTGGCCGGCGCCAGAATTTCAAGGGTCACCTTGTCGGTTTCCAGCTCGACCACCGGTTCGTCGGCATTGACCGTCTCGCCGGTCGACTTAAACCATTGGGTGACGGTGCCTTCGGTGATGGATTCGCCCAGGGCCGGTACCTTGATTTCAACGTTCATGGTCACCTCGATGCGGGAAGTCGTGTGGCATTCATAGGGTCAATGCCTTGTCGACAAGTTCGGCCTGCTCGGCCACATGGACCTTGTTGGTGCCGGTGGCGGGTGAGGCGGCGCCGTGGCGGCCGGCATAAATTGGCCGCTTGCTGGGCCCATTAAGGCGCTTGATGAGGGATTCGATGCGCGGCGCCACATAGGTCCAGGCGCCCATGTTCTGGGGTTCCTCCTGGCACCACACCACGTCGGCGTTGGGGAAGCGCTTGAGCTCCTCGCGCAGCGGTGTCTTGGGAAACGGCGCAATTTGTTCGAGGCGCAGCATGGTGACGTCGGTCAGCCCGCGCTTGTCGCGCTCGGCCTCCAGGTCGTAGAATACCTTGCCGCTGCACAACACCACGCGCTTCATTTTGTCGTCCGGGCCGGGCATTCGGTTCTCGTACATCACCCGATGGAAGGCAGTGCCGGGGCCCATGTCGGCGAGCGTCGAAACACAGCGCTTGTGGCGCAGCAGAGACTTGGGCGTCATCACCACCAAGGGCTTGCGGAAGTTGCGCCGGAGCTGGCGGCGCAACACGTGGAAATAGGACGACGGCGTGGTGCAGTTGACCACCTGCATGTTGTCCTCGGCGCAAAGCTGGAGGAAGCGCTCGGGCCGGGCCGAGGAATGCTCCGGTCCCTGGCCCTCGAAGCCGTGGGGCAGCAACATGACCAGGCCGCACATGCGCAGCCACTTGGATTCTCCCGAGGACACAAACTGGTCGATGATGACCTGGGCGCCGTTGGCGAAATCGCCGAACTGGGCCTCCCACAGCACCAGTTTGCTGGGGTCGGCCAGGGCGTAGCCGTATTCGTAGCCGAGCACCGCGGCCTCGGACAGCATGCTGTCGACGACTTCGTAGTGGGCCTGGCCGTCTTGGATATTGTTGAGCGGTTCGTAGCGCTCTTCATTGCTCTGGTCGATCAGCACAGAATGGCGCTGGCTAAACGTGCCGCGCCCGGAATCCTGGCCGACCAGGCGCACGCCGTTTCCTTCGGTCAGCAGGGTGCCGAAGGCCAGCGCCTCGGCGGTAGCCCAATCGAAGCCCTCGCCGCTTTCGACCATGGCTCGCCGGGCGCCAAGTAGGCGGTCAACCTTACGGTTGAAATTAGCGCCCTCGGGCGCCGCCGTAATCGCCAAGCCGACGGTGGTGAGGTCCTTGAGTTCGACCCCGGTGGTGCCCCGGCGCGGCCCCGCGGCCTCGGCCACTTCGAGCCCTTCCCAGACCCCGTCCAGCATGTCGGCCTTGTTGGGCCGGAAGCTCTTCGAGGCTTCGAGCTCGCCTTCGAGGCGCTCGTTGAACTCGCTGATTAGGGCCTCGGCTGCCTTGGGGCTCAGGGTGCCGTCGGCGATGAGCCTTTCGGTGTAGAGCTGACGGGTGGTCGGATGGCGGCCAATCTGGCGGTACATCAGGGGCTGGGTGAAGGCCGGCTCGTCGCCCTCGTTGTGGCCGTAGCGGCGATAGCAGAACATGTCGATGACCACATCGCGATTGAAGCGTTGGCGGAAGTCGACGGCCAGCCGGGCCACATGGACGACCGCCTCCGGGTCGTCGCCGTTGACGTGAAATATCGGCGCCTGAACCATCTTGGCCACATCGGACGGGTAGGGCGATGAGCGCGAAAACTTCGGACTGGTGGTGAAACCGATCTGGTTGTTGACGATGATGTGGATGGTGCCGCCGGTTCTATGGCCGCGAAGCTCGGAAAGGCCCAGGGTCTCGGCGACCAGGCCCTGGCCGGCGAAGGCGGCGTCGCCGTGAAGCAGCACGCCCATGACCTTTTCGCGCTTTTCGTCGCCAAGCAGGGCCTGCTTGGCTCGGGTCTTGCCGGCGACTACCGGGTTGACCGCCTCGAGATGGGACGGGTTTGCGGTCAGGCTGAGATGGATGCTGCGGCCGTTAGCCAATTCGCGGTCGGACGAGGCGCCGAGGTGGTATTTGACGTCGCCCGATCCCAGGACATCGTTCGGGTTGGCCGATTCACCCTGGAACTCGGCGAACACGGCGGCGTAGGGCTTGCCCATGATCTTGGTCAGCACGTTGAGCCGGCCGCGGTGGGGCATGCCGAGAATGATCTCCTCGACGCCGAGCTCGCTCGACCGGTTGATGATGGCCTCAAGCATGGGAATGATGCTCTCGGCGCCTTCCAGGGAGAACCGCTTGGTGCCCGGGTATTTGATATGGAGGAACCGCTCGAAGCCTTCCGAGGCATAGAGTTCGCGCAGGATTTCGCGGCGGCCTTCGTTGTCAAATTCGGTGCGATTGCGCGATGACTCCATCTGCAGCTGAATCCACGATTTCTGGTCGGGATACTGGATATGCATGAACTCGGCGCCGATTTTCGAGCAGTAGGTCTCCTTGAGGATATCGAGGACCTCGCGCAGGGTCGCCGTCTCGCGGCCAAGCACGCCGTCGATGAACAGTTCCCGGTCGTAGTCGTGGACCGTGAAGCCGTAGGTTGCCGGGTCGAGCTCCGGGTGATGCTTCTCGCCGTCGAGGCCCAGGGGGTCGAGATTGGAAATCAGGTGGCCCCGCACCCGATAGGCCCGAACCAGGGTAATCAGGCGAATTGAATCGCGGGTGTCCGCGTGGCTCGGGGCGGCGCCGGTGGCCGGCTGTGGCGCAGGCACGGGGGCCGCCACGGGCGCCGTC
>JAYZAP010000246.1:0-4340 GCA_036339655.1 Pseudomonadota bacterium
TAAACAATTGTGAACCGTTTCTTAAGAAAGTTTTCCGATGATGCGCGGTACCCGCAATCGGGTGGCGATGACCGAGGTTGACCGAGAGGGAGGTGCGTTGAAAAATTCTGCTCAAGCAACCGCCATGGTCCCAGTTGGCGGGCTCGCCGGGGAGGCCGCGGCGTTCGAAATCGCCGTTCGTCCCGACATGGGTCAATTTCCCGGTATCACGGTGGTTACCAACCATCGGGGCCGGGTGATCGACGCCACCGAGGCGACGGCGCCTCTGGCACCGCGTTCGAGGGCGGCGACCATGCCCTGATCGCCGACATGGTGTCCCGGGCCTGGGACACTGGGCCGGTTTGCGAGTCGTGCATTATAGGCGACGAGGGCACCCCCGCGTTGGCGCCCGGGCCATCGCCCAAATCCACGAGGAGACGACACCGTGAGCGGATTACTGGGTCGTGTTTTTGGGAGCAGCGCCGCCGCCGCGGCCACCGTGACCTATGACGAGTCCAAGGTGTACGCCGCCGACGGGGACGGCGAGAACCAGTGCGCCCTGGCCGCCCGGGGGCGATGTCAAACCGGAGGTTCCCTACTATCTGACGCCCGAAGAACCCAAGTGGCACGCGGACATGTTTTCTGGCTGAGGGTCAGGGTTTCTTACGCGTCCTCGATCATGGTGCCGGTGCCGTGCTCGGTGAAAATTTCGAGCAACACCGCGTGGGCCAAGCGGCCGTCGAGGATGTGGGCCGCGCCTGACGCCTCCTCCACATAGTCGAGGCAGGTTTCAAGCTTGGGGATCATGCCGCCGGTGGCATCGCCGCTGTCGATCATGGTACGGGCCTCGGCCGGTGTCATCTTCGAGATCAACTCGCCGTCGCCGTCCATGACGCCGGCGATATCCGTCAGCATGACCAGCTTGGCCGCATCGACCGCCTTGGCCAGGGCGCCGGCCACGGTATCGGCGTTGATGTTGTAGGTCTCGCCGCCGGGTCCGATGCCGATCGGCGCGACCACCGGAATGATGTCGGATTTCTTGAACACGGTGAGAATAGCAGGATTGATCTGCACCGGTTCGCCGACGAAGCCGAGATCGAGAATTTTCTCGATGTTGGAGTCCGGGTCACGCTGGGTGCGGCGCAGCTTCTGCGCCTCGATGAGGGGGCCGTCCTTGCCCGACAGACCCACGGCATGGCCGCCCGCGGCATTGATCGCGGTGACGATCTGCTTGTTGATCTGGCCCGACAGGACCATCTCGACGATACCCACGGTGTCCTTGTCGGTGACCCGCAGGCCGTCGATGAACTCGCTCTTGATGGCGAGGCGCTCGAGCATGGCGCCGATCTGCGGGCCGCCGCCGTGGACCACCACCGGGTTGATGCCGATCTGTTTCATGAGCACCACGTCGCGGGCGAAGGCCTCGCCCAGGCTTTCATCGCCCATGGCGTGGCCGCCGTATTTGATTACGAAAGTGTCGCCGGAGAAGCGGCGCAAATAGGGCAGCGCCTCGGTCAGGGTGGCGGCCGTGCGGAGCCAGTGTTTGGTGTCGCTGATGGAAACTCTGGTCATGGCCGCGACCTTATTCCATGTTTGGGCTGGGAACCAGCGCCGCCAGAGCCGCGCGGATCTCAGGAATGCCGGCGCCACTGACGGCGCTGGTCGCGGCAATTTCCGGGTGGGCGGCGCCGTGGCGGGCGAGCTCGGCGGTGATTGCGTCGATCACTGCCTCAAGGGCCGCGGGTTTGGTCTTGTCGGCTTTGGTCAGAACCACCTGATAGACCACCGCGGCCTCGTCGAGCATGGCCATGATCTCGCGGTCGGACTCCTTGAGGCCGTGGCGGGCGTCGATCAGCAGCATGACCCGGCGCAGTGTCGGGCGGCCCTTGAGGTAGCCGTTGACCAGGGCCGTCCAGGCCGCGATGTTGGTTTTCGAGGCGCGGGCGTAGCCGTAGCCCGGCAGGTCGACCACCGTGAGCCGGCCGTCCAGGTCGAAGAAGTTGATCTGCTGGGTGCGCCCCGGAGTACGCGACGTGCGGGCCAGGGCGTTGTGCCCGGTGATAGCGTTAATCAGGCTCGATTTGCCGACGTTGGAGCGCCCGGCGAAGGCGATTTCGGCTTGCCCGATAGGCGGCAGGCCGCCAATGGCGGCGGCGCCGAAGAAGAACCGGCATTGGCGGGCGAACAGCTTGCGGCCGGCTTCCAGCGCCGCCGCGCTATCGTCATTGCCGGTGTCGACATCGGTCATGCTTATCAGGCGGGTACGCCCATTTTCCGCATAATGACGTATTGCTGGGCGATGGAGAGCACGTTGTTCCAGCACCAGTAAATCACCAGCCCGGCTGGGAAGCGGGCCAGGATGAAGGTGAAGACGATGGGCAGCATCATCATAATCTTGGCTTGGGTCGGGTCGGTGGGCTGTGGGTTGAGGCGCTGTTGCAGCCACATGGTACCGCCCATGATCAGAGGCCAAACTCCGATCAGGAGAAACTCATAGGTCGGCGTCCACGGAATCAGGCCGAACAGGTTGAACACCGTGGTCGGATCGGGGGCCGAGAGGTCCTGGACCCAGCCGAAGAACGGCGCATGGCGCATTTCGATGGTCACGAACAGCACCTTGTAGAGGGCGAAGAACACCGGAATCTGGACCACGATGGGCAGGCAGCCCGAGGCCGGATTGATCTTCTCTTCCTTGTACAGCGCCATCAGGTCCTTTTGCATGGCGGCCTTGTCGTCGCCGTGTTTCTCCTTCAGCTCGGCCATTTGAGGCTGCAGTTTCTTCATCTTGCTCATGGCCTTATAGGATTTGTTGGCCAGCGGGAAGAATGCCGCCTTGATCAGCACCGTGAGCAGCAGAATGGCGAGGCCGAAGTTGCCGAGCCAGTCGTTAAAGTAGTCGATGGCGAAGAAGATTGGTTTGGTCAGGAAATAAAGCCAGCCGAAGTCGACCGACAGGTCGAAGTTGACGACGCCGAGGTCGTCGCGGTAGCCGTCTAGCATGCGCACCACCTTGGCGCCGACAAACACGCGGTCGGTGATTTCGATGCTGCCGCCGGCCGGCACGGTGGTGGCGCCGCGCAGCGAGTCGACCTGATACTTGTCGGAATCGCCGCGCAGGTTATGGCTGAAGCGGCCGACGAACGGCTGGGATTGATCGGGCACCAGGGCGACCAGCCAATACTTGTCGGTAATGCCGAGCCAGCCGCCGGTTGTTTGGATCGGTTTGGTACTGTCCTCGTCGCCCTCCTGCAGGTCGCTGTAATCGATTTCCTTGAGCGTGCCGTCGAACACGCCGAGGGGGCCTTCGTGGAGGATGTAGTAGCCGAGAATCGTCGGCGTGCCGGTGCGGCTGATCAGGCTGTAGGGCACCAGTTCGACCGCCTCGGCGCTGTGGTTGACCACGTGCTGGGTCACCGTGAACATGTACTGTTCATCGAGCTCCAACCGCCGGGTGAAGAGCAGCCCGTTGCCGTTATTCCAACTCAGGGTCACCGGCGTCTCGGGTGTCAGCCGGTCGCGGTCGGCGGTCCAGATGGTGTTGCTGTCGGGGGTTGAGCCTTGCGGGCCAAGCCAGCCGAAATCGGCGTAGTAGGCGTTCTCGCTGCCCGGCGGTGACAACAGGGTGATCAGCGGACTCTCCGGGTCAATGGTGTCGTGATAGGCGGTTAGGGTAATGTCGTCGATGCGCCCGCCGGCCAACGAGATCGAGCCTTTAAGCAGTGGCGATACCACGTCGATACGGGGCGCCGCGGCAATCACGGCGGCGCGGCTGATGACGATGTCGACGGCCGGCTCGGCGATGCTGGTTACCGCACCTGGGGCGTCACTGGCACTCGGTGTGGTCGGTCCATCGCCCTGCTCCTCGGCGAGCTGTTCCTGGACCGCCTGTTGCTGCTCCAGATACTCCTGTTGGGGCGCCACATAGAGGAACTGAAAGCCGAGCAGTACGATGATCGACAAGACAATGGCGAGAACGACATTTTGTTGATCGCTCATGCCCGCGTTCCCTCGCCATGGGACCGTAGGTCGTGCCGGGACTCAATGGGAACGGATTGGGGCACCGGGTCATAGCCGTGGCGGCTCCACGGATGGCAGCGTGCGATGCGGCACAGCGCCATCCAACTTCCCGTCACCGGCCCAAAATGTTGCAGGGTCTGGCGGGCGTAGGACGAACAGGTCGGTTGATAGCGGCAACTCATGGGTAGGTACGGCGACACCGCCAGTTGGTAGAGGCGAATTAGGCCAGCTAGTAGCCGTGAAACAATAATCATGGGCCGGCGCTTTTCTGGTGTTTGCGGGCGAGACCATCGACTGCCGCGGCGAGGTCGGCGGTGAGGTCGCCAAAGGGGCAGCTGACGGAC
>JAYZAP010000247.1:0-4222 GCA_036339655.1 Pseudomonadota bacterium
CGCCTGGCGCCAGCGCCGCGCGGAAGCAACGCTGGCCCTGTTCAATGAGATGCGCCCGGCTGTGCTGGTGATCGAAACCTTTCCCTTCGGCCGCCGCCAACTAGCCTTCGAACTGCTGCCCCTGGTGACCGCGGCCCGGGCGGCGGGAACCACCGTCGTATCGTCGGTGCGCGACGTGCTGACCAGCCGCAAGCCAATCCGCACCGAGCAAGCGGCGGCCTGGGCGGTGGCGCATTTCGACCATGTGCTGGTCCATGGTGACCCGACCCTGGTCGCGTTCGGCGACAGTTTCCCGGCGGCCCGACGGATTGCCGGCAAGCTGACCTACACCGGCTATGTGGCGGCGGCGGCGGATTATTCCGACGCCGACGGGGCCGATGGGGCGCCGGGCCACGACGAGGTCATCGTGTCGGCTGGCGGCGGCGCCGTCGGCGCGCCGTTGCTCGACGCCGCCCGCCATGCCCGAGCGCTGTCGCGCCATGCCAGCAACCGCCGTTGGCGCCTTCTCGCCGGCGCCAATCTCGATGACAACGCTTTCGCCACCCTTGCCCTCGGCGCCCCCGAGGGCGTTGTGGTCGAGCGCGCCCGGGACGATTTCCCCAGCCTGTTGGCGAACGGCGCGGTGTCAGTTTCCCAGGCCGGCTACAACACGGTGGTCGAGATTCTGCAGGCCAACGCCCGGGCCGTGCTGGTGCCCTTCGCCCGCGGCAACGAGACCGAGCAGACCCTGCGCGCCAACCGGCTGCGTGCACTCGGCCGGGTCACCTGTCTCGACGAAGACGGCCTGACCCCGGCGCGCCTGGCCGAGGCCGTGGACGGGGCCCTCGCCGACCCGCCGCCAGCACCCGCTGAAGTCGCCATGGGCGGCGCCGAATGCAGCGCTAAATTGATAGAGCGGTGGGCTGATGTCTAGCTGGCCGGCACTGAACCAAGAACTCGACCGCTGGACCGAAGCCGGACGCCGGGCCACCCTGTGGTGGCGCGACGATGACGCCGCCCATGCCGACCCGGCCCTCGACCGGCTGCTCGCCCTGCGCCGGAACCTCGGCCTGCCCCTGGCCCTGGCGGCCATGCCGGCGCTGATCGACGACGACGCCACGGCGGCCATCGCCGGTGACAGCAGCGCCGTGGTGTTGCAGCACGGCTACGCTCACCACAATCACGCCGGGTCCGGCGAGCGCAAGGCCGAGTTGGCGGCGAGCCGCGACCCCGACGTGGTCATGGACGAACTGGCGGCCGGCTGGCGGCGGCTGGAGAGCCTGTTCGGCGACCGCGCGTTGGCGGTTCTGGTGCCGCCGTGGAACCATATCGCCGACGACCTGCTACCACGCCTCGGAACCACCGGGTACCGCGGGCTGTCAACCTACGATGCCCGGCCCCGCCGGTTGGCGGCGCCCGGCGTCGCCCTGGTCAACACCCACATCGACATCATCGATTGGCGCGGCCATCGCGGCTTCGTCGGTGACGCCGCTGCCCTGGGTCTCGCCGTGGGCCATCTCGAGGCCCGGCGCCGAGGCGACGCCGACCCGGACGAACCCACCGGATTGTTGAGCCACCACCTGGCCCACGATGAGGCAAGCTGGGACTTTATCGACGCCTTGGCCGGGGCGACCCGGCGCCATCCGGCGGTCGATTGGCTTGACGCCCGGACCATTTTCGCCGATACCCCGTGAGTAATATTCCCCCGGTCAGCATTCATCGCTACCCGGTCCAATCGGTGGCTGCCGATTATTTGCGCGCCGCTGCCGGAATGGCGCTGACATTGGGGCCTTTAGGGTTCTTTAACCTTGTTCCGCCCATGGTGTACATTCTCGGTGGCCTCGGCACCTTGTTCCTCGTCTTCGGGATTCGCACACTGTTGCGGCACCTCGCCCACGTCAAGGTATCCGCCGAGGGAGTCACGATGGGGGGACCAGCGGGAAGCGCTGTCCTTTGGCAAAACCTCGACGCCATGTCACTTGAGTACTACACCACACGGCGCGACAAACAGGACGGCTGGATGCAGCTCAAAATCAAACAGCAGAGCCGCACCGTCAAGCTTGAATCGTCTCTTCCCGGCTTCGCCGGTATCGTCGCCCGGGCGGTTGACGCAGCCCGTTCGAACAACGTCGCCCTCGACCCGCGCACCGTCGCCAATCTTCCGGCGCTGGGAATTTTGCCGCCGGACGACGAGGCGAGTTTGGATGATTCGAGCCCATGAGTAACGTTCTCACCATTCGCGACCTGTCAGTTGGATTTCAGGTCCAGGACAGTTTCGTGTCCGCCGTCGACGGCGTGTCTTTCGCCATTCGCCAGGGCTCGACCATCGCCTTGGTCGGCGAGTCCGGATCGGGAAAATCGACCATTGCCCAGGCGATCATGGGGATTCTGCCCAAGGTGGCGCGCATCAGCGGCGGTGAGATCGTCCTGCACGACCCACAAAACGGCGCCCCCGACACCGACATCACCAAGCTCAAGCGCGACGGCGCGGCCATGCGGTCGATTCGCGGCGGCCGCGTCTCGATCATTTTCCAGGAACCCATGACCTCGCTGTCGCAGTTGCACACGGTGGGAAATCAGGTCGGCGAGGCCCTGCATCTGCACCGTGACGTCAACCGCGCCACCGGCCGCGAGTTGACCATCGAGACCCTGCGTCTGGCCGGCTTCCCCGATCCGGCGGGGGCGTACAAGTCATATCCCTTCGAACTGTCCGGCGGCCTGCGCCAGCGGGCGATGATCGCCATGGCGCTGATCTGCCGCCCAGCCCTGCTGATCGCCGACGAGCCGACCACCGCGCTCGACGTCACCATCCAGGCGCAAATACTCAAGCTCATCGCCGATTTGCAGGCCGAGCTCGGCATGGCGGTACTGATGATCACCCACGACCTCGGCGTGGTCGCCAATGTCGCCGAGGCAGTGGTCGTCATGTACCACGGCAAGATCATGGAAAGCGGGTCTCTCGACGACATCTTCCGCAACTCCAAACACCCTTATCTCAAGGCGCTGTTGGACGCGGTGCCGCGCTTCCATATGGCCGAGGGCGAGCGTCTGGTGCCTATCCGCGCGATCGAGCCAGTCAAGCCGATCCTGTTGCAGCAAAACGCCGAACCCGGGGCCACGGCCACGCCGGGGGCCGTCCCGACGGACAACGACAAGCCGTTGCTGTCGGTGCGCAACCTGAGCAAGACGTTCTCGTTGCGCAAGCAGGGTTGGTTCAGCGCCGGCGACGCCAACGTCGCCATCGCCGTCGACGACGTCAGTTTCGACATCAAGCGCGGCGAATGTCTCGGCTTGGTCGGCGAATCGGGCTGCGGTAAGACCACCACCAGCAAGCTGATCATGCGGGCACTGACCGCCGACGGCGGCACCGTGAGCTACAACGAAAACGGCCACGATATCGACGTGTTGGGACTTGATCCCGAGGAACTGTTGGCATTCCGCCGCAAGGTCCAGTTCATCTTCCAGGACCCCTTCGGGTCGCTCAACCCGCGCATGACCGCCTTCGACATCATCAGCGAACCACTGATCATCCATAACGTCGGCAGCAACCAGGAGCGCATCGACCTGGTGCGCGAACTGATGCGTCTGGTCGGTCTCGACGTGCGCTTTCTGCGGCGCTACCCCCACAGCTTCTCCGGCGGCCAGCGCCAACGCCTGGGCATTGCCCGGGCCCTGGCGCTCAGGCCCCAATTGCTGATCTGCGATGAACCGGTATCGTCACTCGATGTCTCGATCCAGGCGCAGATCCTCAACCTGCTGAAGGACCTGAAGTCCCAATTGGGGCTGACCTATCTGTTCGTCACCCACAATCTCGCGGTGGTCGATTACATGGCCGACCGCATCGCCGTGATGTGCGCCGGGCGCCTGGTCGAACTGGCGACACCCCAGCAATTGTTCAATAATCCGGTGCATCCCTACACCCGGACGCTGCTCGCCGCGGTACCCTATCCCGACCCCGACCGGCGGCTCGATTTCGACGAGGTTTTGAAGAACAGGACGCCCGATCCCACCGCCTGGCCGGCACCGTTCACCATTAACGGTACAGTATCGACCGCTATGGTCGATGTCGGTGGCGGCCACACGGTTCGCGCCGCCGCCGACGCCAATCTTTCGGAGATTGCTTGATGACTTTCTCGAAATGGATTTTCACCGCCCTGGCTGTGGCCGGACTGGCGAGCAACCTGGGCGGGACGACCGCAGCCGTCGGGGGCTATATCGAACCGCCATTTCTCGCCGCGCAAGT
>JAYZAP010000248.1:0-8478 GCA_036339655.1 Pseudomonadota bacterium
CCACTTTCGTGAAGTGCCGCCGGGGGTGCCGGGCATCGAGGCGCGGCTCCCGCTGTTGTTCTGCGAGGGCGTCGGCAAGGGCCGCATCGACCTCAACACCTTCGTCGCCATTAGTGCCACCAACGCGGCCCGGATTTACGGCCTCTACCCGCGCAAGGGCACCATCGCCGTGGGCTCGGACGCCGATATCGCTATCTGGGACCCGAAGAAGCAGGTCACTATTTCGACCGATAGCCTCCACGACGCCATGGATTACACCCCCTACGAGGGCTTCGACATTACCGGCTGGCCCGAGACCGTGATATCGCGGGGCGATGTCATTGTGCGTGACAGCGGCCTCGATGCGGCGCCGGGGCGCGGCGCCTTTCTGCCCTGCGGCCATCCCGATCCGACGCCGCCAGTGGGTATAGCGGTGGCGGCGTCATGAGCCGGATACTCAGGGTCGGTGCCGCCCAGCTCGGCCCCATCGCCCGTGATGAGAGCCGGCCCCAGGTGGTCGCCCGGCTGATTACCCTGATGGGTCAGGCCCATGGCGCGGGCTGCGATCTGGTGGTCTTCACCGAGCTTGCCCTGACCACCTTCTTTCCCCGTTGGGTGATCGACGACCAGGACGAAATCGATGGCTGGTACGAGCGCCATATGCCCGGCCCCGAGACCCAACCGCTGTTCGACGAAGCCCGGCGCCTGGGCATCGGCTTTCACCTGGGCTATGCCGAGCTGACCGAGGAGGACGGCGAGACCCGCCACTACAACACCGCTATCCTGGTCGGCAGGGACGGCGAGATCATCGGCAAGTACCGCAAGGTCCACCTGCCAGGCACGTCCGAGCCGATCGACGATGCCCCCGGCCATCATCTCGAGAAGCGTTATTTCGATGTGGGCAACCTGGGCTGGCCGGTGTGGCGGGCCTTCGGCGGCGTCATGGGCATGGCGATCTGCAACGACCGGCGCTGGCCCGAGACCTACCGGGTCATGGGCCTTCAGGGGGTCGAGTTGGTGATGATCGGCTACAATTCGCCGGTCGGCCTGGGCGACCCCTACGAGGTCGACGCCCTGGAGCCGTTTCACAATCATCTGGTCATGCAGGCCGGAGCCTACCAGAACGCCACCTGGGTGGTCGGCGTCGCCAAGGCCGGTTGCGAAGAAGGCTACGACATGATCGGCCAAAGTTGCATCATCGCCCCGTCGGGCGAGATCGTCGCCCAATGCCGCACCCTGGGCGACGAGCTGATCGTCGCCGACTGCGACCTGGACGCCGGCAACCACGCCCGCGAGACCGTGTTCAACTTCGCTATTCACCGGCGCCCGGAACACTACGGCCTAATTACCGAGCGCACCGGCGCTGAGGCGCCAGAATGAACAGTGGCTTGATCGACCGCGCCGCCGCCTTCACTCGCGACGCCATCTCGCCCCGCGCGCAGGCGTGGGAACGCGACCGGACAATGCCGGTGGAGACCTTCCGCGCCGCCGCCGCAAAAGGGTTCTGCGGCATGATGGTGCCGCGCGACCAGGGCGGCCTGGGCATCCCGCTCAGCGCGGCCATGGGCGTGTTCGAGGAAATCGCCACCGCCTGCATGGCCTTCGCCTTCAGCCTCGAGGTCCAGAACAACACGGCACGCAGCGTCGCCATCAACGGCACCCCGGACCAGGTGGCGCGCTATCTGCCCGGCCTGTTGTCCGGAGACATCGTCGCCGCCTTCCTGCTAACCGGGCCGGGCGCCGGCTCCGACGCTGCGGCTATCACCACCACGGCGACACGGGACAGCGACGGCTGGGTGATCGATGGCGAAAAGGCGTGGATAACCAACGCGTCGACCGCCAGTCTGCTCTGTGTCTTCGCCCAGACTGACTCGTCCCAGGGCTCGCGCGGCATCGCTACCTTCCTGGTCGAGGCCGACAATCCCGGCGTCGAGCGCCTTCCCGCCTACGAACTCATGGGCGGCCACGCCATGGGCACCGGCGGGTTCCGCTTCACGGACTGTCGGGTCAGTGGCGACGCCCTGTTTCGCGGCCCCGGCGTCGGCTTCAAGGAGGCCATGCGCGGCATCGACGTAGCCCGTACCGGGGTCAGCGCGCTCTGTTGCGGCATGATGCGGGCCGGCCTCGACATCGCCCTCCAATACGCTACTCGGCGCCGGGCCTTCGGCCAGGCGACAATCGAGTTCCAGGGCCTGCAATGGATGCTGGCCGATGTGGCTACCGATCTGGAGGCCGCCCGGCTGCTGACCCGCGCCGCCGCCCAGGCCATCGACCATGGCCACGGCACGGTGGCCGCGTCCCACGCCAAGAAGTTCGCCACCCGGGCGGCGGTCAAGGGACTGGCCGACTGCATGCAGGTCATGGGCGCCGCCGGCTTCAAATCCGACCAACCCCTCGGCCGCCACCTGGCCTGCGCAAAAATGGCCCACTACCTGGACGGCACCACGGAAATCCAAAACCTGATCATCGCCCGCGATTTAGTGCGCGATGTTAATTAAGGGGACAGTACAATTAATTAGATAAATATACTTTCCACTTTATTTATCACTTTCTTCTATGTGCCTTGGTGGCTTGCTGCGAATCAGTCAGCAGTTCAATGGTACTAAACAACGTGCTGGCCGCCGGCGACCATAATTTCGGTGCCGGAGACATAGGCTGAGTCGTCCGAGCACAGGAAATAGATGGCGCCGGCGACGTCTGCCGGCAGGCCGAGGCGGTGGAGCGGAATGCGAGGGATCATCACTTCGGTCTCCGGCGACAGCATGGCGGTTTCGATCTCGCCCGGCGCCACCGCGTTGACCCGCACACTCAAGTGCGCGAACTCGGCCGCCATTTCCCGGGTCAGGGCTGACAACGCCGCCTTCGACGTGGCATAGGCGCTGCCGGCGAAGGGATGAACCCGGTGGCCGGCAATGGAAGTGACGTTGACGACGGCCCCGGAGCCCCGGTGCAGGGCCGCCGCGAAGCCCCGCCCCAGGCGCAGCGGCGCGAAGAAATTGAGATCGAAGACCTCGCGCCAGACGTCAAAGTCGGCGTTGAGGCAGCCCAGGCGCTCCTTGAACTCGGTCTTGGGCGACACCCCGGCGTTGTTGACCAGCCCGTGGAGCGGATCGTCGCCGAGGAACTCGTTGGCCTCGGCAATGAAATTGTCGAGGCTTTCGCTGTCGCCCAGGTCGGCGACCATGTGGCGATGGACGCTGTCCGTGGCGAGGCGCTCCACCGGCACCTCGTCTCGCGAACAGGTAATGACCCGCCAGCCGGCGTCGTCGAAGCGCTTCGCCGTGGCGTGGCCGATGCCGCGGCTGGCGCCGGTCAGAATAACGGTCTTGATGTCGCTCATGGCCGGCGACTTAATTGGCCTTGGGTGTGCGGTCGAGCAATTCGTCGTGGTCGACCTCGTCGATCTGATCGGCATTGAGGTAGCGTTCGGCGTAGTCGCGATAGACCCCGGAATCGACGAACAACTCGAACAGGTCCGGATCGATGTGGTTGTCTTTTTTCATGAAGCCCATGATCTTCATGGTGACGCTGAGCGGTTTGGCCTTCTTGTAGGGCCGGTCCGCAGCCGTCAGGGCCTCGAAAATATCGGCGATGGCCATCATCCGCGCCGGCGTCGACATCTGTTCGCTGCGCAGGCCACGGGGGTAGCCGGTCCCGTCCATTTTTTCGTGGTGGCCGCCGGCGTATTCCGGCACCCGGGTCAGGCCCTTGGGAAACGGCAGCTTTTCCAACATCTCGATGGTCACGACGATGTGGTCGTTGATGACCTTGCGTTCTTCCTCGGTCAGGGTGCCGCGGACGATGCACAGGTTGTAGACTTCGTCGTCGTCAAGAAACGGCTTGTCTTCGCCGTCGGGGCCGCGCCAGCGCATTTCAGCGATGCTGCGCACCCGGTCCTTCTTGTCATCGTCCATGAACTCGCCGCCCACATTGGCCTCGACGATGAATTCGCAATCCGACACCAGTTGCGCGATCTGCGCGTCGAACTCGGCCTTACGCGCCGCCGCGTCGATGCCGTTGTTGGCGACATCCCTGAGATAGGCCAGCTCGGCATCACGTTTGATGATTTCAAACCGGGTGACGACGGTCTCGATGCGGTCGTAGATGGTCTCGAGCTTGGTCGACTTGTCGACCACGTATTCCGGCGTCGTCACCTTGCCGCAGTCATGCATCCACCCGGCAATGTGGAGCTCGTACATTTCCTCGCTGTTGAGTTTGAAGTCTTTGAACTTGCCTTCGCTCGCCTCGCAGGCGGCGGCAGCCAGCATCTCGGTCAGCATGGGCACCCGTTCGCAATGGCCGCCGGTGTACGGCGATTTCTCGTCGATGGCGCCGGCGATGAGCTGAATGAACGAATCCAACAGCTTACGTTGGCCTTCGATCAGCATCTGATTGTCGAGCGCCACCGCCGCCTGGGACGCCAGCGATTCGATCACCATCTGATCATTGGCGTCGAACGGGATAGTGGCGCCGGTGTCCCAGTCGCGGGCGTTGATCAGTTGCACGACGCCGATGACCTCGTCCTTCTTGTTTTTCATGGGCATAGTGAGGAACGACATGGAGCGATAGCCACTGTTGGCGTCGAACGCCTTGGCACCCGAAAAATTGAACTCGTCGGAGGTATAGGCATCGGGAATGTTGACGGTCTCGCCGGTCAGTGCGACCAGGGTGGCGACGTTCTTGTAGTTGACCTCGCCGCTGACCGCGTCGTAGATTCGCAGCGGCGGGAACGGAATGTCCTTGCCGGTGGTGCCGCCCATGGCGATGTCCAGGGTGTCGGTCCGCATAATCGCGAACTTCAAAATGTCGGGCCGCCGCCGCCGGTCAACGCCGCTACGCCGGTCGCTGGGCCGGGGCTGGGTATCGGGCTTTGGGTCACTCGCGGTGGACTGGCCGGCATCGAGATGGGCGCGGCGATCGTAACCGCTGCGGCGGTCACCACCGGTGCGCCGGTCGATGCGTTTATCGGTCGTCCACTCGCCGGGTTCCTCGAAGTCGTAGAGGTAAATGGTTCCGCCGTCCGCATTGGCGATCTTCTTGGCTTCGAGAAGAATCATTTCGAGCAGCCGGTTAACGTCTTTCTCCGACGACAGTGCGACGCCGATGTCGTTGAGGTCCTGGTAGTGCTGTTCGCCTTCCCGCGCCTTGATCTCACGCAGCTTCTGGTCGGTGATATCGGTGTAAAAGACGATCATGCCGCCGTCGCCGTCGGGGCTCTCGCTAACCCGCACCCAGCGCCCGTCGATCAGCTTGTCATCGAAGGCGCCGTTAGGATTCTTGTGGCGCTCAATTCGCCCCTTAAGCCAGTCGTCGGCGCCTTGGCTGTCAACCCCGACAACAGCTTTGCCGGCCATGGCACCGACCACGTCATCAAACCGGGCGCCGGTCTTGAGGGACTTGTCGATGGGCGAAAAGAACGCGTGGGCCGCGGCGTTGCAGACAACCAACCGGTCGTCGGCGTCAAACTGCATGACGCCTTCGACGATATTCTCGACAACCGACCCGAACGCAGCCATACCCGCCGACCCGCCGCCGTCACCTGCTCTTGCCTTGCTCATGACCGATTCCCCCGGCCCCTCTGTTCCATGGTCCGACATGTCCGGCACCGCCGCGAATCCACTAATATCCGCGAGAAACAGGTGCTTACACTCAGTCCACGGTACCTCGGAAGCCCTCAAAGCGACAACATCGAAGTTGGGGCGATCCGCCCAACCGGTCAATGTGTCATGAGGACCGGCAGATCGGCGGCGCCGAGCATGAACTCGGTGGCGCTGCCCATGATCATGCGGCGCAGGCGGCTGTGGGTATAGGCCCCCATGACCATGAACCCGGCGCCGATTTCCCTGGCGTCGGTCAGCAAGGCATCGCCAATGGTCGAATGATCCGAGTTCGTGACGTGGGTCATGGCGGCTATATCGTGGCGCGCCAGATAGGCGACGAGATCGTCGGCCGAGGGCCCCGGCCGCAGTCCTTCCTCGACCGGAATTATCCGGACCTGCTCGGCCTTGGCCAGTAGCGGCAGAGCATGGGCGACGACGCGGGCCGCCTCGGCGCTGCCGTTCCAGGCGATCGCCGCCGATGTCAGGGGCCGCGTCATGCCCGCCGGCGGCACCACGAACACGGGGCGTCCGCTTTCGAACATGGCGCCTTCGAGGGTGGTGCCCAATATGGGGTCGTCGTCACGGGCCGCGCGGGTCACCACGATCATGTCCGCGACCCTGCCGCGCAAGGCCACGAGTTCGTCTTCGGCGCCAGTTTCCATCAATAGATGTGCGGTCATCTGGTCCGGGGTGCCTCGTCCTTCGGTCTGCTCGAAGCCGGCCTTGTCGCAAGCCGCGGCGAAATCCTGGCGGGCGCGCTGGGCGTTGGTGGTGCTCTCCTGTTCGGCGCTGGTGATGAGTTCCTCAATCATCGCGCCGGTCATGCCCTCGCCAATATAGGCAAGGGCGTCGCGGGCGTTGCGCCGGGCATGGAGTCCCTCCACATGGGCGCCGAGGTAGGCCGCCAGTTGAAACGCGGCATTGATGCCGGGAAGCCCGACATCCGTGCCGGTGACCGGTACAAGAATCATCTTCACATCCATAACGACCTCGAATTCATGGTTTTGCTTATTCGATTTTTTCGGCGGTCGTCGCCTCCTCTCAAACCGTACTTTCCACGGACCGCACGAGCAACCCCGTTGTCCAGCCCCCGCCAAGGACGAGACTACTCACCAAGCCCGGGATGATTTTCGACCAGACCCTCGGGGTCTTGGTGAATGATCACTTCGGCGCCGGGATAGGCGTCCCTGATCCAGGCTTCGACTTCGTCGGCGATGTCATGCGCCCGGCCGAGACGCATGTCGCCATCCATTTCCAGGTGAAGCTGAATGAACTGGCGGATGCCGGCTTGCCGAGTACGCAAATCGTGCATCCCTGTAACCTCCGCGTGGCCCAAGGCTATCTCTTTGATCCGCACCCGCTCCGCGTCAGGAAACTCGCGGTCCATGAGCACATCGAGCGAGCGCCGGGAAATCACCCAGGCGCCGCGCACCAGATAGGTGGCGATGGCGATGGCGAAGACCGGGTCGGCGAGATGCCAGCCGATCCAATGTGACAGGCTCAGTGAGACGATTACGCTACCATTGATCAGAATATCAGATTGGTAGTGCAGGGCGTCGGCGCCGACGGCGGTCGAGGCGGTACGCCGCACCACATATCGCTGCATGGCGACCAGCCCGACAGTCAGCACGATGGACACCACCATGACGCTGATACCGACCTCCACATGGCTGACCGGCTGAGGCAGAAATAGGCGGCGCACCGCCTCCACGGTCAGCAGCGCGGCGGAACCGGCGATAAACGCCGACTGCGCCAGTCCGGCTAGGGGCTCGGCCTTGCCGTGGCCGAACCGGTGTTCCCGGTCGGGCGGCATCAGAGCCTGGCGAACCGCCAGAAAGTTGACCACCGAGGCCAGCACATCCATGAGCGAATCGATGAGCGACGACAGGATGCTGATCGAGTCGGTGAGCAACCAGGCGGTCACCTTGATGGCGATTAGGGTCACGGCGACGGCCACCGACGCGGTGGTCGCCATTTTCATCAGGCGGCCGGCCTCGTCGGGCGATACGCGGAGTTGCACGGTCGTCGCCATGGGGTTCAGGGAAACAGCCGTTCCGTGGTCCAGCCGTCGCCGTCGCGGTGGAACACCAAGCGGTCGTGGAGACGGAACAATCCCTCTTCCCAGAACTCGATGCGCTCGGGCACTACCCTGAAGCCGGACCACTGAGGTGGCCGGGGCACGGCGCCCAGGGCGTATCTGGCGGCGTAGCGGGCAATTTCCTTCTCCAGGGCGAAGTGGCCCTCGAGCGGCCGTGATTGGGCCGAGGCCCAGGCGCCGATTTGGGAGTCCTTGGGCCGACTGGCGAAATATTCGTCGGCCGCCTCGTCGCTCGCCGCCTCGACGGCACCCTCGATACGCACCTGATGGTCGAACTTCGCCCAATAGAAGCATAGGGCCGCGGCCGGATTGGCGGTCAGCGCCTCGCCCTTTCGGCTCTGATTGTTGGTGTAGAAAATAAAGCCACGTTGGTCGAAACCCTTGAGCAGAATCATGCGCGCCGTCGGCCGCCCATCACCGTCGGCGGTCGCCAGGGTCATGGCGGTCGGATTGAGGATGTCGGACGCCAAAACGTCGTCATACCAGGCCGCGAACAGCGCGATAGGGTCATCGGTATCGGGTATCGCCATGGATTTTCCAAACAGTACTGCCCCGAACGTAAGGCGTTATCAAACATTGTGACAGTGGTTCGCCACAATGAACCACAGGCGGCGCGATACCGCGATAATCGGCGAGCGTGAAACCGGCGTCAACCGTAGCACCCTGTAAATCGAGGTCGGGAAATGCTATAGTGCGGTTCAGCAGGCGTTTCGGACATCGCCTCGCGGTTCGGCCAAGTGGCCGGCCGGCGCGGCGAGTGTAGAAACTTGTTCAGAGGCATTTGACCATGAAATCCACGCA
>JAYZAP010000249.1:0-3064 GCA_036339655.1 Pseudomonadota bacterium
GGACCGCGACCAGGGCGCCTGCCACCACGTTGACCCAGCGAAGATTGCGGCGCTTCGGGACGATGTTGTAGTGGACCGCCTCGTGGAACACCGTGTAGCAGGCGTAAATGATGGTGCCGTTGACGACGGCGGCATAGGCCATGGGCATCTCGCCGCTAAAGGCCGAGCCGGTGCTGGCGATGAAACCGGTCAGCAACACCACGGTCAGGGCGAGGGTCGGCCAGGCGATGTCGGCGGTGTGCCGCCGGCCGACTTCGGCCTCCTGTTTGATGGTCGATTTCGAATTCGTCGGCAAATCTTTCATTATCGGTCGAGGAACTCCCGTGCCAGGCGGCAGGCCCGGTCCATGGCGAACGGGGTGTAGTCGGCGGCGAAGGGGCTGTCGCGGCGGCCGTGGAGCCAGCCCAGGACCACGATGTAGCGAATGAAGCGGAAGGTCAGAGTCTCGTCGAGGATGTGGCCGGGCAGGGGGGAGACGCCACGGTAGCCCTCGACCCAGGCGTTGTGGACGATGTCGAAACTGTCCTCGCCCTCGTGGAACGAGACGCAGGTGGCATAGTCATAGAGGAACCAGCCGAAGCCGCAGTCGTCGAAATCGATGACCATGGGGCCGTCGGCGGCGACCAGAATGTTGTCGGGCAGCACGTCGGCGTGGATCAGGCCGTAGCGGTCGGGCGCCTTGCCGAAGTCGATGAGGCGTTGGCGGGCCTTGTCCCGGGCTTCGCCGAGTAAGGCGCGTTGCTCGTTATCGAGAGCCTCTAGATCGCCGAAACGGCCCCACAGTGGATCACCACCGACCAGGCCGTTTTCGTCCCACACCTGGCGCTCGAAATCGTCGGGCGGGGTCCAGGCTTGGACGTGTTGGTGCATGCGGGCGTTGATCGACCCAACCATGCGGTAGGTCTCGGCCAGGTCGGTATCGCCGGGCGGCACACCCTCGATCCAGTGCAGTACATCGCAGTGGAAGGCCATGGCGATGGCGTCGATAGCGATCGCCTGCACCGGGTCGCCGTTGAGGCCGGCGAGGGCCGAGGGGGTATGAACGCCGTACTGGTTGAGCGCCGCCATCCAGGTCAGCTCGGAACGAATGCTGCGCGGGTTCTGATAGCCGGGCCGGTGGACCCGCAGCACGTAGGGTTGGCCGGTGGCGGCGTCGTCGACACGAAACACCGCGTTCTCCCGGTGCGACAGCAGTTCCGGCGTTGAAGCCGGTCGAAGGGCGAATTTCGTCGCCGCCGCGGCCCCGAAATCATCGATATGGGTGACTACGTCGGTCAGGGTTGGTTGGCTCTCTGACGTCATAATTCATCCCCAATAGCCGGTCGAGGGGGCGACCTTAGAGCAGTAACAGGCGGGCCGTCTATGGCGTTGAAATGGTCGATCAGGCGGAGTCTTGTGCGCACCGCATAAACCTTCGGCCACCACGGGAAAAAAATAAGTTAAATCAACGCATTAAAGGTCGTCCCAAAAGTCCCTATTGGGTTGTTTCGAGGGTCGCGATCCGCTATATTTTTGAACGAATCGATGATGTCAAAAATATTCCCAATTCACGCCTGCCGCGCCCCCTTCCGGCGCCGGAATAGTCGCTCGTGAGCACCGCCGCCACGCCGCCGGAATTCGATGTAACGCCGGTCGCAATCGAGGAGGAGATGAAGCGCTCCTACCTCGATTACGCCATGAGCGTGATCGTCGCCCGGGCGCTGCCCGACGTGCGCGACGGCCTCAAGCCGGTGCACCGGCGCATCCTCTATGCCATGAGCGAGGCGGGCTATACCGCCGACAAGCCGCACCGCAAATCGGCCCGGGTGGTCGGCGACGTCATGGGCAAGTATCACCCCCACGGCGACACCGCCATCTACGACGCCATGGTCCGCATGGCTCAGGATTTCTCCATGCGCCTGCCGCTGATCGACGGACAGGGCAACTTCGGCTCGATGGACGGCGACCGGGCCGCGGCCATGCGCTATACCGAGGTACGGTTGGAGCGCGCGGCCCAGGCAATCATCGAGGATATAGACAAGGACACCGTCGACTTTCAGGTCAATTACGACGAAAGCACCAAGGAACCGATCGTTCTGCCGGCCCGCTTTCCCAACCTGCTGGTCAACGGCGCCGGTGGCATCGCCGTCGGCATGGCGACCAACATCCCGCCCCATAATCTGGGCGAGGTGATCGACGCCTGTTTCGCCTATATCGAGGACCCGAACATTTCCTTCGAGCAGCTCGCCGAGCTGGTCCTGGCCCCCGACTTTCCCACCGGCGGAATCATTCTTGGCAAGGCCGGCGTGTGCCAGGCGTTCCAGACCGGCCGCGGTTCGGTGGTCATGCGCGGCCGGACCCATATCGAGGAAATCCGCAAGGACCGCGAAGCCATCATCGTCACCGAGGTTCCCTATCAGGTGAACAAGTCGCGGATGATCGAGCGCATCGCCGAAGTGGTGCGCGAGAAGCGGGTCGAGGGTATTTCGGAGCTGCGCGACGAATCCGACCGCGACGGAGTCCGCGTGGTGATCGAGCTCAAGCGCGACGCCATGGCCGAAATCGTGCTCAACCAGTTGTTCCGCTTCACCCCGCTACAGACCACTTTCGGCGTCAACATGCTGGCGATCAATCACGGCCGGCCGCGCCTGATGGCGCTCAAGGAGCTGATCGCCGCCTTCGTCGATTTCCGCGAGGAGGTCATCCGCCGCCGCACCTCGTTCGAGCTGGGCAAGGCGCGGGACCGCGCCCATGTGCTGGTCGGCCTGGTCATCGCGGTGGTCAACCTCGACCCGATCATCGCCCTGATCCGCAAGTCGCCGGACCCGGTGGCCGCGCGAGAAGCACTTATGGCGACGGCCTGGCCGGCGGAGTCCGTGGCCGCCCTGATCGAGTTGGTCGAGGCGCCGGGGGCACGGCTGACCGACGGCAACTACGCTCTTACCGAAATCCAGGCCCGGGCCATCCTTGATCTGCGCCTTCACCGCCTGACCGGCCTCGAGCGCGACAAGATCAGCGACGAGCTCGACGAAATCGCCAAGCGCATCGCCGAGTACCTGGAAATCCTGCGCTCCCGGCCCCGGGT
>JAYZAP010000250.1:0-4921 GCA_036339655.1 Pseudomonadota bacterium
TATTTATCAAACACCTATAGATTTCTAATTTGAATGTGTAGGACGTCTCGGCGATCGTTACGTCCGGTCGCGTCGGGACGAGTTTCGCCGGCCGCGCGATATTTTGACGTGAGTATTTTATGGACCGTGCCGTTCAAGCCACGCCGGATCAGTTGGAGGGCGACAGCAATCTATCGCCGCGCCGGGATATTTGGAAGCAGCGGCATCTGGGCGACAAGGCCCGAGCGCTGCTCAATGCCGACGCCGAGCATTTCCTGCATCAGTCCCTTTCGTCGCCCTGCCTCGACGTGGTGGTCAAGGCCGAGGGTATCTGGCTCGAGGACAGTGGCGGGCGGCGCTACATGGATTTTCATGGCAACAGCGCCCACCACATCGGCTACGGCCATCCCCGGCTGATCGCCGCGCTGAAAGACCAGCTCGATGAGTTGCCGTTCGTGCCGCGTCGTTTCACCGCCGAACCGGCTGTCGCCCTGGCCGCCAAGCTGGCCGAGATTGCGCCCGGCGATTTGGGCAAGGTGCTGCTGGCGCCGTCCGGCTCCGACGCCATCGAGATCGCGCTGAAGCTCGCCCGCGCCGCCACCGGGCGGTTCAAGACCGTGTCGTTCTGGGATTCCTTTCACGGCGCCGGCTTCGGCGGGGCCAGCGTCGGCGGCGAGGCGACCTTCCGCTCAGGGCCCATCGGGCCGCTGCTGGCGGGCAGCGAGCATGTCGCGCCCTACACCTGCTACCGCTGCCCCTACGGCCACAAGGCGCCCGACGGGGTGCCGGACCTTGACGCCTGCGCCCTGGCTTGCGCTTCCATGGTGCGTTATGTGCTGGAGAAGGAGGGTGACGTGGCCGCGGTCATCGCCGAGCCGGTGCGGGCGGTGCCCTACGTGCCGCCGCCCGGCTTCTGGCAGGCAGTGCGGCGCGCCTGCGACGACCACGGGGCGCTGCTGATCTTCGACGAAATTCCCGGCGGCTTGGGCAAGACCGGCGCCATGTTCGCCAGCGAGAACTTCGGCATGGTGCCGGACATCGCCGTGCTCGGTAAGGCCCTGGGCGGCGCCGCGGTGCCGGTCGCGGCGGTCATCGCCAAGCCCGCGCTGGACGTTGCCGGCGGCGTCGCCTTCGGCCACTACACCCACGAGAAGAACCCGCTGCTGTGCCGCGCCGCCCTGACCACCATCGAGATCATCGAGGATGAAGATCTGGTCGAGAACGCCCGGATCCAGGGCGCAAGGGCTCTGGAGCGGCTTCATGACATGGCCCACCGCCACCCGCTGATCGGCAATGTGCGCGGCCTCGGCCTGCTCATGGGCATCGACCTGGTGGACGACCGCGAGAGCCGGGCGCCGGCCCTCGAAGCCGGCGAGTCCATCCTCTACCGGGCGCTCGGCAAGGGACTTAGTTTCAAGTTGACCATGGGCAACGTGCTCACCCTGACGCCGCCACTGACCATTACCAAGAGAGAAATGGATAGCGCCTTTGATATAATTGAGGAATGTTTGAGCGAGGAACAGGCGGCCCGCCGTTGACCGTATTCCGGACGGCGAATAGTCTTGGGCGATACTGAAGGAATAATTTTGATTGGCTTTCTTTCAGCCCGCGACTGCGGGCCGCCGACCGTTTGGCGGGAGCCTGCGTGGTAATTGAACGCAGGCCACCTAGAGCCACCGCAAAAAAAAGAGGCTAAGGACTGCATGTGAAACCTACTTCCATATTCAAGCGGACCGAGGAGCTGGAGACCCAGATCGACCAGTTCTGCGACAAGGTCGATGAGGGAGCGATGTCGTTCAAGCTCGGCATCCGCGCCTATCTCGACGACAACTTCCCGGCCTTCGAAGACAAGCTGAAGCAGGTCAACGAGCTCGAAAGCCAGGCCGACACCTTGCGCCGCGGTGTCGAGCGCCGGCTCTACGAACAGACCCTGATCCCGGAATCCCGGGGCGACGTGCTCGGCCTGCTGGAGAACATGGACACCATCCTCAACAACTGCGAGGGGACCATGTGGCAGTTCGCCATCGAGAAGCCCGACATCCCGGCCGAGTTTCGCGTCGACTATCGCGATCTGGTCGACGCCTCGGTCAAGGCAGTCGACGCCCTGGTGTCGGCCTCGCGGGCGTTTTTCCGCGGCCAGGCGGAGGTCACCGATCACATGCACAAGGTGATGTTCTTCGAGAAGGAGGGCGATAAGGTCAGCACCCGCCTGAAGATGGCGATCTTCGCCGGCGAGCTCGACCTCGCGCGCAAGGCCCAGCTGCGCAATTTCGTCGAGCATGTGGACGACATCGCCGACACCGCCGAGGATGTCGCCGACCGGCTCGCCATCTACAGCATCAAGCGCTCGAATTGACCGCGACGCCGAATTTCAAGGGTTAGGGTATGGACTTCGCGGTACTCATCTTCTTGTCGAGCGGACTGTTTCTCGGCTGGTCGCTCGGCGCCAACGACGCCGCCAATGTGTTCGGCACGGCGGTCGGCACCCGCATGGTGCAGTTCACCACCGCCGCCCTGATCTGCTCTGCCTTCGTCATTCTCGGCGCCGTGGTCAGTGGCGCGGGCGCAGCCCATACCCTGGGCAAGCTCGGCGCGATCAACGCCATGCCCGGCGCCTTCATGGTCGCTCTGGCGGCGGCCACCACGGTCTATCTCATGACCAAGTCGGGCATGCCGGTTTCTACGACCCAAGCTATAGTGGGAGCAATTGTTGGCTGGAATCTGTTCTCCGGCGGCCTCACCGATGCCGCCACCCTGACCACTCTGGTCGCCACCTGGATACTCTGTCCGGCCCTGGCCGCGGCCATCGCCGCCGGGCTCTACAAGGCCGTCACCGGCTGGCTGCGCAGCGCCGAGTTGCATATCCTGCGGCAAGACGCCTATACCCGGGTCGGGCTGATTGTCGCCGGCGCGTTCGGTGCCTACAGCCTGGGCGCCAACAACATCGCCAATGTCATGGGGGTGTTCGTGCCGGTGTCGCCGTTCACCTCGTTCTCGGTCGGCGATCTGTTTAGCGTCTCGTCGGCCCAGCAGTTGTTCCTAGTCGGCGCCATCGCCATCGCCGTCGGCGTCTTCACCTATTCCAAGGGGGTGATGATGACCGTCGGGCGTAAGCTCATGCCCATGTCGCCGGTCGCCGCCTTCGTGGTGGTGGTGTCCCACTCCATCGTGTTGTTCCTGTTCGCCAGCCAGGGCCTCGAGCACCTGCTGGCCCGCGCCGGCCTGCCGACCATCCCCCTGGTGCCGGTGTCGAGTTCCCAGGCGGTGATCGGCGCGGTGGTTGGCATCGCCCTACTGCGCCGCGGCCGGGGCCTGCGCCCGCGCCTGCTCGGCGGTATCGTGGCGGGCTGGGCGGTGACCCCGTTCATCGCCGGCATCATGTGTTTCGTGGCCCTGTTCTTCCTGCAGAACGTGTTCAACCAGAACGTCCACCGCGACATGCTTTATTCCCTGTCGGCGCCGGTGCTGGAGCGCCTCGAGATCGCCGGCATCGATACCGCCAAGGCCCGGGCCCTGGCCGGCCATGAATACGCCACGGCCCGCACCCGGGCCGACGACCTGGCCGCCACTGGCACCGGCAACGGCCCTATCCTGCGCGCCTTCGTCGACTTTTCCGAAGTCGACCACATGGTCATCGACGGCAACAAGGTGCCGCAACTTGGCGGCGGCTTCCTGAGCCAGGGCCAGCTCACAGCGGTGGGCCAGTTGGCCGGCCAGAGCTTCAGGCACCGCTGGCTGCTCGACGACGCCCTGATCGCGCTCAGCCCCGACTGGGCGCTGTTGCCCGACACCACGGTCAACAAGCTCGACAACCGTAAACTCGACGAGCAGCGCCGGGCGGTCTACAACCTGTTCCGGGTATCCGCCCCGCAGTAAACGACTCAATAAAAACAGAGCGTGTCCATGGCCGAAACCATCACCGCCGCCCTGGTCATCATCGGCGACGAGATCCTCTCGGGCCGGACCAAGGACGCCAACCTGGCCTATCTCGGCACCGGCCTGAACCGCTTCGGCGTCCGCCTCATGGAGGTCCGCGTGGTGGCCGACGATCAGGACGCCATCGTCGCCGCAGTCAACCACTGCCGCGCCGCCTTCGATTACGTCTTCACCACCGGCGGCATCGGCCCGACCCACGACGACATCACCGCCGCCGCAATCGCAGCCGCCTTCGGCCGCAAGCTGATCCGCAACCCGGAAGCCGCCGCCATCCTCGAAGCCGCCTACCAGCGTAGCGGTCTGGAGCTCAACGAGGCGCGGATGTCCATGGCCAACACCCCCGAGGGCGCCGAGCTCATCGACAACCCGGTAAGCGGCGCCCCCGGCTTCCAGATCGACAACGTGTTCGTCTTTGCCGGGGTGCCGAAAATCATGCAGGCCATGTTCGACGGCATGACTCACCGCCTCACCGGCGGCGCACCCCTCCTAGAGCGCTCTGTCGCCGTCGACCTGGGCGAAGGCACCATCGCGGTCAGCCTGGAAGCGGTCCAGGAACGCCACAACGGCATCACCATCGGCAGCTACCCCTACTACCACTCCGGCAGCTTTGGCGTGAAGCTGGTGTTGCGCGGCACTATTGAGGAAACCCTCGATACCGCCGCCGCCGACCTCATAGCGGTGCTGGAGAGCTTAGGCGGCAACCCCTATCTGGAAGACCCGATTTAGGGGTAACGCCGCCGCGACCATGCTAGACTCCTTCCCGGAGCCCGCTTGGTGGAACCGGTAGACACGACAGACTTAAAATCTGTTCCCCGAAAGGGGGTGGGGGTTCAAATCCCTCAGCGGGCACCATATTTTTCAATGGGTTAGCAAGAATTAGAATGTTTTCCAGATTGGAGTAAACGAAGCAGGTACGATATAGGTAGCAGAGTGCACAAGTTTTTTGGAACCCGATTGGACACTCGACTCGCACTTTGGAGCACTCGGCGTTCTGCAGTTCCTCTAG
>JAYZAP010000251.1:0-3092 GCA_036339655.1 Pseudomonadota bacterium
GGCCGGTATGGTACATCCAGCCGAGACTGACCTGGGCCTCGGCGTCGCCGCGCTCGGCCAGGATGGGTAGCACCACCTTGGGCGGCGCGCCGGGCGGTGGGTCGCCGCCGGCGCAGCCGCCAGCCAGAAACACCGCCAGCAACACAGCCAGCAATCGGAAGATAGCCGCCTTGTTCATAGGGGCGATGATAGCACATGGGTGGCTGAGCACCCCGGCTCGCGGCGGTCAGTACCAGGGCTTGCGCTTACCGCCGTCGTAGGCGCGGCCTAAGCCGGCGCCGGTTTCGACCCGGGCCAACACCCGGTCGCCGAACTTGTCATAGCGAACATCCCACAGGATGACGTCGCCACTGCCAACCCGGACTGTAACGAAGTCACGGTCGGCGGCGGCTAGCTCACGCTTCTGATCACAGTCACCGCAAAGTTCCGGCATATCGACCCCGGCGAGACGGACCCGGGTCTCGATGGTCTGACCAATCCAGATACGGGCGCTGACCGCCAGGGTATCGCCGTCGATAACCGCCAATACGTGGGCCCGCACCGGGCTGGCCACCGTGTTGTTACGCCGCGGTTCGACACCGGCCGCCATGGCGCTGATGGCCGTTGTTAGAATTACAACCACAAGCCCCAGTGTCAGGAGCCAATTGCCGACCTGCGTATGAACCTCGGGAACCATCCATTCTCACCCAGAGGCCGTGGATTCGAGAGGCGATACCCGGCCTTGCCAGGATCTATATGGCATAGATATGAGAACAAATCAAGAATTACAATCATAAGACGTAATTCCCACGCCGCCGTACACCCTAGAAATCGACGGCCCGCCCGCCCTTCTCCCAGTCGCCGTAGCGGGTCGGGTCGAGTCCGCCGCGGCCGCCGATCTCCTTGGTGGGCTTAGCTGGCGGATTGCGAGTGGGCTTGCTCGCGGCGCGGTCATCGGACGGTGCGGCGGCCCAGTCTTTGGGGATTTTGCTCTTGGTGGTCATGCTCGATTGTACACCATGGGGCGCCCAGTCGACAAGCGACGCTCGACAAGCGGCACCCCGGCGCGCTACACCGCGCTCATGAACACCACCACCACGGACGCATCGCCCCGCGCCGCCGCCCTCGATATTCTCGGCGCGGTTCTGGGCAACCGAAGGCCCCTCGACGAGGTGCTCGCCGGCCACGGCGACCTGGCTCGGCTCGATCCTCGCGACCGGGCCTTCGCCCGCCTGTTGGTGGCCACCACCCTGCGCCGCCTGGGCCAGATTGACGCCCTCATGGACCACTGTCTGGAGCGGCCCTTGGGGCCCAAGGCGGGACAAATCCGGGGCATTCTCCGGCTTGGCATTTGCCAGCTCGCGTTTCTCGGCACCGCGCCCCACGCGGCGGTCGACGGCGCGGTCTCCCTGGTCGGCAAGAACCGGCCATTCCGGGGTCTGGTCAACGCCGTCCTGCGACGCATTGCCCGTGAAAGCGAGAGCCTCGCCGCCAATCACGACGCCGCCCGCCTCAACACGCCCGACTGGCTGTGGCAGGCCTGGACGGGCGCCTACGGCGAGGCCGCCACCCGGGCCGTGGCCGAGGCCCATATGGCCACACCGCCCCTCGACCTCACGGCCAAGACCGACCCAGCCGCCTGGGGCACCCGGCTCAACGCCCGCCTGTTGCCCAGCGGCAGCCTGCGGCGAACGCTGGGCGGCGCCATCGAAGACCTCCCTGGTTACGGCGACGGCGCCTGGTGGGTCCAGGACGCCGCCGCCGCCCTGCCTGCCCGCCTGCTCGGTGAGGTCGCCGGCGCCACGGTCATCGACCTCTGCGCCGCGCCCGGTGGCAAGACCGCCCAACTCGCCGGCGCCGGCGCCAAGGTTGTGGCGGTCGACCGCGACAAAGGCCGCCTGGAGCGATTGACGGAGAACCTCGCCCGGCTCGGCCTCGGTGCCGAGACCATCCAGGCCGACGCGGTCAAGTGGCGACCAGCCGCGCCAGCGCCGTACGTGCTGCTCGACGCGCCCTGCACCTCGACTGGCACCATTCGCCGCCACCCGGACGTAGCACGGCTCAAGCAAGCGGCCGATGTCGGGCGCATGACAGCGCTCCAGACCCGCCTGCTCGATGCCGCCCACGCCATGGTGGCGCCCGGCGGGGTGCTAGTCTATTGCGTCTGCTCGCTGCAGCCCGAGGAAGGCCCCGAGGCGGTCGCCGCCGCCCTCGCCAGGCACCCCGACTTGGCCCGCGAATCGGTCACCGTCGAGGGCCTCAATGAGGCCGTCACCGGGCTCGGCGAGCTTCGCACTCTGCCCTTCCATTGGCCCGAATGGGGCGGTCTCGACGGGTTCTACGCGGCGCGCTTGCGGCGTCGAGTCTAACCTGTTACCTACAGCGCCATGCAACAGCCCGTCCGCGTCGCGCCCTCAATTCTCGCCGCGGATTTTTCATGCCTCGGTGACGAAGTCCGGGCCGCCGACGGGGCCGGTGCGGACTACATCCACATCGACGTCATGGACGGCCATTTCGTGCCCAATATTTCGCTCGGCCCGGTGGTGGTGTCGTCGCTCCGGCGACACAGCGCCAAGCCCTTCGACGTCCATTTAATGATTAGCCCGGCCGACCCCTATATTCCCGACTTCGTCGAGGCCGGGGCCGACATTGTCACGGTTCATCCGGAGTCCGGCGCCCACCTCCACCGCTCGGTCCAGCTTATCAAATCCCTCGGCAAGCGGGCCGGCGTGGCGCTCAATCCGGGGACCCCGGCCGAGGCCGTGGACCACGTCCTCGACGCCGTCGACCTGGTGCTGGTGATGTCGGTCAATCCCGGCTTCGGCGGCCAGGTTTTCATCCCCGCCATGCTCGACAAAATCGCGGCGTTGCGCAGCAAGATCGACGCCACCGGCCGAACCATCGATCTCGAGGTCGACGGCGGCGTCAACCGTGACACGGCGCCGGCAATTACCGCCGCTGGCGCCGACGTACTGGTTGCCGGCAGCGCCGTGTTCGGCGGCAACGCCAGCACCTACGCCGACAATATTTCCAGACTTCGGGGCTAGTCCACCCGATGGTTGACGAGCCCACCATCGACCGTCCAACGGGGACCGGCCGGCGCACCCTGGATA
>JAYZAP010000252.1:0-3002 GCA_036339655.1 Pseudomonadota bacterium
CGAAGCCCCAGGGCCAGGGCGAGCAACCCGCCCATGCAATAGCCGGCCACGGTGACCGGCCCGCCGGCCAGTGTCCGGGCGGCGTCCAGCGCCGGTTCGAGGCGCTTGATAATGTAGTCGGCGACATCAAACCGATTCTCGGCCGCGCCTGGTGGACCCCAATCGACCAGCAGCGGGCGCAGACCCTTGGATGCCAGCCAGCGCATCAGGCTGCGGCGGCGCGACAGATCGAGAATGTAGGAACGGTTGACCAGGGAGGGGACGAACAGCACCGGGATGGCTTGGTCCTTGTCGCGGCGCCGGGCACTGTAGTCGAGCAACCGGGTCGAACCTTCACGCCAGATCACCGCCGGGTCGCGCAGGGTGCGCCGGTAGGGATGAATTCGGTAGGCCTCGATACCGGCCATCATGGCGCCGAGGCGGCGCCGGGTCTCGGCGGCGACGGCGCTGGTCAGGGCCTCAGGATTGGCGCTTGCCAGTTCGCTTTCGAGGTTTTTTGCCCGCGCCGCCAGAGCCGGACTCCAGGGCAGCGAGCCGACTTTCGCATTCGGCAAGGCGGCGAGCGAGCTCGTCCACACGGTCATCGCCCGGGCCAGATGCAGCGGCAGCGGCCGGGGGCCCAAGGCCCGCGCCGACGCCCGCGTAGGACTGAGCGAAGACTGCGAAGAGGTCGGCGAAGGCTTGTCCATCGGGTGGCTTTCCCGCAGTGACGGCGGCGCCCGGTGGCGTGGCCATGAACCCGGCAAGCCATTGCGCCAGGGCCGGATCGGCCACCGACGCGGCGACCTGGTCCTGCCACAGGTCGAGAAACCGCCGGGCCAGGAGTTCAGGGTCGCTCGGGTCGCCAGACATGGCCGCGACTATACGTCAGGCGGTGGCCGGCGGCCAGCCATGGGACCGAGAGACCGTGGAATCCGTGTGCATTGCAATGTTTGCAGCGCACAAAGACGTATTGTAGGGTAAGGCTGCCGACGCCCCAGGGGGTGCCGATTTTCGAATTCGATGGATCGTCATGAGTGATAAAACCGCCAATCAAGACGCCCTGATCAACATCAAGAAATACGCCAACCGCCGGCTGTACAATACCGCGACCAGCAGCTATGTGACCCTCGATCACCTCGCCACCATGGTCAAGGAGGGCGTCGATTTCGTGGTCTTTGACGCCAAGTCGGGCGACGATATCACCCGCTCGGTGCTGACCCAGATCATCATGGAAGAAGAGAGCAAGGGCGACAGCCTGCTGCCAATCGCCTTCCTGCGCCGGCTCATCAGTTTCTACGGCGACAGCCTGGGCGATTTCGTGCCGCGTTATCTCGATCTCAGCATGGAGACCTTCGCGCGCAATCAGGAACAGATGCGCGGCCAGATCGGCGACAACTTCGGCGGCATGTTTCCGTTCCGCCAGATGGAGGAAATGGGCAAGGCCAACATGAAGGCGTTCCAAAACGCCATGGACATGTTCAGCCCGTTTGCCCCTGGCGCCGCCGCCGCCATGGGCAATGGCCAGGAATCCGAAACGGTTGCCGATTGTGGCGTCGAGGATGCGGTTGCCGAGGGCGACATCGAACTCGACGCACTCAAGGCCCAGCTCGACGCCATGCAGAGCCAGCTCAACAAAATCGCCAACAAAGACACGGAATAGCTGCTCCGTGAAACTTTCTCAGGCGAGGTCGCGTTTGAGCACCTTGCCGGTGTCGGTCAACGGCAAGTCCTGGCGGATTTCGACGATGCGCGGATATTTGTGCGACGCCATGTTGTCGCGCGCCCAAGCGATGATTTCGTCGGCCTCAAGTGCAGTGTCCCCGTGGGGCACGATGAAGGCCTTGATCTCCTCGCCGTAACGCTCATGGGAAATCCCGATGACCGCGGCGATGGCCACCTTGGGGTGGTTCGACAGCACGTCCTCGACCTCGGCGGGATAGACGTTGAAGCCGCCCCGGATGATCAACTCCTTGGTCCGACCGACGATGGTGACATAACCGTCGGCATCCATGGTGGCAAGGTCGCCGGTGTGGTACCACCCGTTGCGGATGGCCTCGGCGGTGGCTTCGGGCCGCTTGTAGTAGCCCTTCATGACACAGTGGCCGCGCACGGTCAGCTCGCCGACCTCACCGGCGGTTAGGGCCGCGCCATCGCTGTCGACCACCCGGGCTTCGATGCCCCAAATGGCCTTGCCTACTGAGCCCTCGCGGTCGTCTTCGTCGGACGGCGTCACCAGCACCACCGGCGAAGTCTCGGTGCAGCCGTAGCCTTCCATCACCGAAATGCCGGTGCGGGCGGTAAAGGCCTCCGCCACCGCTTGGGGCATGGGCGCCCCACCGGTCGAGACGATGCCGACAGTTTCGGCCAGGCGCTTGGCATACTGGTCATCGAAATCGGGATGCTCCAGGAAGGCTTGATACATGGTCGGCACCCCGGCGAAGCGGGTCACGCCGGTGGCGGCCATGAGCCGCATGGCCTCGCCCGGTTCAAAGCGCTGCATCAGCACCAGGGTATCGCCGGCATAGAGACCCATGTGCATCAGGCAGGTCTGGGCGTAGACATGGAACAGGGGCAGGGCGACAAGCTGGATTTCCGTATTCCGCTCAGGGAACAGGATGCCCACGGTCATCACGTTCATGACGATGTTGTTGTGGGTCAGCTCGGCTCCCTTTGGTTGGCCGGTGGTGCCCGAGGTGTAGAGAATGGTCGCGGTGTGGTTGGGCTCCGTCGGCGCCGACTCGAAGCTGTCCGCCTGGCCGACCATTAAATTGCCGAAGGCGTCGGCGCCTTCCATCGGCGCGTCTTCGTCAGTGTCGGGAATAATCCACAGGTGTTGGCAGTGATCAACCTCGGCAACGGCGTCGGCGCCGTCCCGGCCCAGGGACCAATCGCCGCGGCCGCCGTAGCAAATCAACGCCTTGGCGTCGGAATCCTTCAGGTAGTAAGTAATCTCCCGGCGCTTCGACAGGGCGCTGATGGTTACCACCGTAGCGCCCAGCTTGAGCACCGCGTAGTAGGTG
>JAYZAP010000253.1:0-4416 GCA_036339655.1 Pseudomonadota bacterium
GCTGGAATCAAGATTGTTGGCGTTGCACAAAGGGATAGCGCTGTTTCAATAGCTGCTCCCGTAGCAGGACGGAGATATAGTTCGGCACATGAGCGTCATCGCTGGTACGATCAAGTCGACACAGAGGAGCCCTAATGAGAATTGCGCGGATCAAGACCGAAGCCGACTATTCGCCGGCCTTGCGAGAGATCGAGCGCCTCATGAGCGCGACGCTCAATTCGCCAGAAGGTGATAGGCTGGATGTTCTGGTCACGCTCTTGGACGCCTACGAGGCCAAGCACCATCCTATCGACCCGCCTGATCCGATCAACGTCAAAAAGTTCCGCATGGAACAGTCGGGGGACCGTTCATCGACCGGCGCGAGAGCGCCATAACGCGCCACGCTCCTTGTGCATCTCCCCCCGCTTGACAAAGTGCCGTTGAATTGGTGTCTTGGGCCGCCGGTCGCGTGGTCCGCTGGGAGCGTGGCGCCGTCGGCCAAAAAGGGGCGAGGAGACGGCGTGATCGGACCTGACACCGACGGGCTTGAGCCGTGAGCAGGGCATTGCCGCCGCCGGAAAGCTGCGACTCCATTCCCAAGCTGCTGCTGCACAACGCCGCCACCCGGGGGCCGCGGCCGGCGATCCGCGAGAAGGACTTCGGTATCTGGCAGAACTGGACCTGGGCCGACGTGCTCGGCGAGGTCCGGGCCCTGGCCTGCGGCCTTGCCGCCCTGGGCCTGGGGCGCGGCGACAAGCTAGCGATCATCGGCGACAACCGGCCCCAGCTCTACTGGTCCATGGTCGCGGCCCAGGCCATCGGCGCCATTCCGGTGCCGATGTATCAGGATGCGGTGGCCAATGAGCTGCAATACGTGCTCGACCACGCCGAGGCCCGGTTCGCCGTGGCCGAGGACCAGGAGCAGGTCGACAAGCTGCTGGAGATCAAGGACCGCTGCCCGCGGCTGGAGACCATCGTCTTCGACGACTCCCGGGGCATGCGGAACTACGGCCAGGCATTCCTCAAGGGCTTCGACGCGGTGCAGCAGGCCGGACACGATTATGACGCCGCCAATCCCGGCTTCTTCGACAACGCGGTGGCGGCGGCCAAGGGAGCAGACATCGCCATCATGCTCTACACCTCGGGCACCACGGGCCAGCCCAAGGGGGTCATGCTGACCTTCGACAACGTCATCATCAGCGCCCGCAACACCATGGCCTGGGACAATCTGTCGGACGCCGACGACATCGTCGCGTACCTGCCCATGGCCTGGGTCGGCGACAACGTGTTTTCCATGGGTCAGTCCTATGTCTGCGGGTTCTGCGTCAATTGCCCGGAGAGCAGCGCCACGGTGATGCAGGACATCCGCGAAATCGGCCCGACCTATTTCTTCGCGCCGCCGGCCATCTTCGAGAACATCCTGACCCAGGTAATGATCCGCATGGAGGACGCCGGCGCCATCAAGCGCCGCATGTTCCACTACTTCATGAGCGTGGCGCGGCGGGTCGGGTCGGCCATTCTCGACGGCCGGCCGGCGGCCCTGGGCGACCGGTTGCTCTATTGGCTGGGCAACATCCTGGTCTTCGCGCCGCTGCGCAATACGTTGGGGTTCAGCCGGGTTCGCCTGGCCTACACGGCGGGCGAGGCGATCGGTCCGGAAATCTTCGATTTCTACCGCTCACTCGGCATGAACCTGAAGCAGCTCTACGGCCAGACCGAAGCCACCGTGTTTATCACCATGCACGCCGACGGCGACATCAAGGCCGACACCGTGGGGCCGCCGGGCCCCGGCATCGAACTCCGCATCGACGACAGCGGCGAGGTTTTGTACCGCAGCCCCGGTGTCTTCCACGGCTACTACAAGAACCCCGAGGCGACCAGCGAGACCAAGACCGCCGACGGCTGGGTTCATACCGGCGACGCCGGCATCATCGACAGCGACGGCCATCTCAAGATCATCGACCGGGCGAAGGATGTGGGGCGCCTCAACGACGGCGCGGTGTTCGCGCCCAAGTATCTCGAAAACAAGCTAAAATTTTATCCCCACATCAAGGAGGTGGTCGCCTTCGGCGACGGTCGCGACAACGCCGGCTGCATGATCTGCATCGACGTTGAAGCGGTCGGCAGTTGGGCCGAGCGCCGCGGCATCGCCTACGCCAGCTATCAGGAGCTGGCCGCCCACCCGGAGGTCTACGATCTGATCGAAAGCGAAATCGCTGAGGTCAACCGCGACCTCGCCAAGGATGCCCAGCTTGCTAGTTCGCAAATCCACCGCTTCTTGTTGCTTCACAAGGAACTCGACGCCGACGATGGCGAGCTGACCCGCACCCGCAAGGTGCGCCGGCGCTTCATCGCCGACAAATACGACGCCGTGATCGCGGCGCTGTATTCGACCGCCGATCAGGCCCATATCGAGACCGAAGTGACCTATGAGGATGGCCGCAAGGGCACCACCCAGGCCGATCTGGTGATCCGTCGGGCGGCCATCATGGCCGGGCCCGCCGCCCTCGATCTGGCGAGCTGACATGGCGGTGGTTGAAGCGGCGGCGGCGGACAAGATCCTGGGCGACGTGCTTCTGAAAGTCGATGCCGTCAGCTTGTCGTTCGGCGGGGTCAAGGCCCTGGCCGAGGTCAGTTTCGATGTTCGCGAGCAAGAAATTCTCGCCATCATCGGGCCCAACGGCGCCGGCAAGAGCTCCATGCTCAACGTCATCAACGGCTTCTATCATCCCCAGGTCGGGGAAATTACCTACAAGGGCGTCACCCGACGCAAAATGAAGCCCCATGACGCGGCGTCCCAGGGCATTGCCCGGACCTTCCAGAATATCGCCCTGTTTCGCGGCATGACGACGCTGGACAACATCATGACCGGGCGAAACCTCAAAATGCGCCGCGGCCTGTTGTGGCAGGCGCTCCATTGGGGGCCGGCGCGGGACGAGGAAATCGCCCACCGGGAATTCGTCGAGCACGTTATCGACTTTTTGGAAATTCAGGATATTCGCCGGACCCCGGTGGGCCGTCTGCCCTATGGCCTGCAGAAGCGCGTCGAGCTGGGCCGCGCCCTGGCCGCCGAGCCCGATTTGCTGCTGCTCGACGAACCCATGGCCGGCATGAATGTGGAAGAGAAAGAGGACATGTGCCGCTTCATCCTCGACGTGAACGAGGAGTTCGGCACTACCATCGCCCTCATCGAACACGACATGGGCGTGGTCATGGATATTTCCGACCGGGTAGTGGTGCTCGATTACGGCCGCAAGATCGCCGACGGCTCGCCCGACCAGGTGCGCGCCAACCAGGGGGTCATCGACGCCTATCTCGGCGTCAGCCACGACTGACAGCGGGGCGCCATGGAATTCATCAACCTGGTCTTCATCGCGCCGTTCATCGACATGGTGGACTACCCGGTGTTCTTCGTCGAGGTGGTGGTCGCCGGGCTGCTGACCGGCATCATGTATTCCCTGGTGGCGCTGGGCTTCGTGCTGATCTTCAAGGCATCCGGGGTGTTCAACTTCGCCCAGGGCGCCATGGTCCTGTTTGCCGCCCTGACCCTGGTCGGCCTCATGGAGCGCGGCGTGCCGGTATGGGGCGCGCTGTTGTTGAGCGTCATGGTCATGATTGCCCTGGCCTTCATGATCGAGCGCTTCATGCTGCGCCATCTGATCAACCAGGACGGCATCATCCTGTTCATGGCGACCATCGGCCTGACCTTCCTGCTTCAGGGCTCCGGCGAAATGATGTGGGGCAGCAACGTCAAGCCGCTCGATGTCGGCATTCCCAGCGCGTCGTTCGAGGTCGGCGGCGTCCTGCTCAACGAATTCGATTTGTTCGCCGCCATGTCGGGGGCGGTGCTGGTCGCCGTGCTGGCGGTGTTCTTCCACTACACCCGTATTGGCCGGGCCCTGCGCGCCGTGGCCGACGACCACCAGGCGGCCATGGCGGTCGGCATTCCACTCAAGACCATCTGGGTCATCGTGTGGTCGGTGGCGGGCTTCGTCGGCCTGGTCGCCGGCATCATGTGGGGGGCCAAGAGTGGGGTTCAGTTCTCGCTCTCGCTGATCGCCCTCAAGGCCCTGCCGGTGCTCATCCTCGGCGGCTTCACCTCGGTGCCCGGCGCCATCGTCGGCGGCCTGATTATCGGCGTCGGCGAGAAGATCGCGGAAATCTATTGGGGGCCGCTGGTCGGCGGCGCCATCGAGAACTGGTTCGCCTATATGCTGGCCCTGGCCTTCCTGCTGTTCCGGCCCCAGGGCCTGTTCGGCGAACGCATCATCGAGCGGGTGTAGAATGCTGTACCGCGAGGCCGGTCAATTCAAGGTGAGCTACGGCGCCGATCAGTCGGTGTTTCCCATCGTTCAGGACCGCTGGTTCATCGGTTCGGTGTTGGCCGTGGCGTTCTTCGCCGTGCCCATGATGGCCAGCGAATACCTGCTCCAGGCG
>JAYZAP010000254.1:0-4453 GCA_036339655.1 Pseudomonadota bacterium
CAGCCGAGCAACACGCCGTCGTGGAAGATCGGCGTAAACAGGATGATGTCGTTGAGGTGCTGGCCGCCATGATAGGGGTCGTTCATGATGATCGCGTGGCCTGGCGCCACATTGGACAGCTCGAGCTTTTCCCGCGCCGCCTTGAACGACATAGACAGAGCCGCCGTCTGCATGGGAATCATTTCCGCCTGGGCGACGATGTCGCCGGCCGGGTCGAGCAGCCCGGTCGAGCAGTCGCGGGCCTCGCGCACCACCGTGGAGAACGCCGAGCGTATCAGATTGGCGCCCATCTCCTCAGCCGCGGCGTGAAGGCCGCGCGAGATGATGGCGACGGTTGTTGAATCGAGCTTGGTCATGGCGCTGTCCTTGGCTTCCATTCAGCGTGCCGGTTGATAGCCGTAGGCCTCGGCCGCGTGGTCGAGTGTAATACGTTGGTCCTCGATGTCGCGTTCGATTATTTCGCGCGGCCGCGCGCCCGGGTCGCCGAAACCGCCGCCGCCGCCGACCGCCACGCGCACCACGTCGCCGCGCTTGAGCTCCAATCGTGAGGTCGGCGGCAGGGATAGTTCTTCATTGCCGCGGATGACCGTGAGGCTGCCGGTATCCCCGGACCGGCCGTCATGAAACCCCCGGGGCGCGAACTTGAAGCGGTCGGTGTAGATGTTCATGGCCACATCGTCCTCCAGGACCTCGAACTCGCGGCACATGCCGAGGCCGCCGCGCCACTGCCCAGCGCCACCGGAATCGGCCAGCATGGCGTAGCTGCGGATGCGCAAGTGGTCGTGGACCTGCTCGATGGCCTCGACCGGCGTATTGCGGCAGTTACCGAGGATGTTGGCCACCGCGTTCTCGCCGTCATAGTCCCGCCCCGCCCCGTACCCGCCGCCGAGAATATCGACGAAGATGCGGTAGCGGCCGTCGCTCCGGCGCTGCCAGATGTAGAACGCCGTGGTGCAATTGTAGCCCTGGGCCGGCACCCAGTCGGGCATGGCCTTGGACAGGGCGTCATGAACCGCGTCGAAGGTTCGATAGGCAGACGTCATGCGGGCGCGCACCGCCGCCGGTCGGTGGGGGTTGAGCAGGCTGCCCTCGGCGAAAGTGATGTGAAGCGGCCGGTTGCAGCCGTCGTTAGATGGCAGGTTCTTGTCCGGGATGATGCAGCGCATGGCAGCGAAGGCGGCGGCATGGGACGACGCCACCGGGCAATTGAACATGCTCTTGAGCTGCGGGTCGGTCTCGGAGAAGTCCATCCACACGTCGGAGCCTTCCACCCGCAGCTCGACGGCGATGCGGATAGGCTCGGGGTTGAACACGTCTTGGTCGATGAATGCCTCGCCCCGATAGGTACCGTCGGGAATGCGCGCGTAGGCGGCGCGGATGCGGCGCTCGCTGTAGTCCTGGACTTCGGCCATGGCCTGGCTCACGCCGTGGGCGCCGTACTTGTCGGCCAGTTCGCATATTCTGCGAATGCCGGTGTGGTTGGCCGCGAACTGGGCGTTCATGTCGCCGACGACGATTTCCGGCACCCGCACATTGGCCGCCAGGAAGGTCTCGAGCAGGCCGCCGTTCCAGTCGCGCTCAATGTCGAACAGGGTCGGCGGGAACACCAGCCCCTCCTGTAGCAGCTCAGTGGCGGTGGAATTGACTCCGGCGCTGCCGCCGCCGATATCGAGATGATGGGCGGTCGAACCGGCGTAGCCGAGCAAGTCGCCGCCGTGGTAGATCGGTGTGAACAGGATCAGGTCGTTGAGGTGCTGACCGCCAAAATAGGGGTCGTTGATGAGGATACCAAAACCAGGATCGATACGATCAAATTCCAGTGCTGCCATGGACGCCTTGAACGAAAACCCCAGGGCCGCGGTCTGCACCGGAATCATATCAGCCTGGGCGACCACGTTGCCGTCGACATCGATCAACGCGGTCGAGCAGTCCCGCGCCTCGCGGACCACGGTGGAAAACGCCGAGCGCACCAGATTGGCGCCCATCTCCTCGGTGGCGGCGTGGAGGCCACGCGAGACGATGGTGATGGTGGTGGGGTCGAGGATTCGCATCAATCGGCCCATTAATCGGTGATGTGTTCGATCATGATGTCGCCAGTATCGAAAACCCGGACGCGCCACCCGGCCGGCGCCACGATGGTCGCCGTCGGTTCCTCAATGATCGCCGGGCCCATGAGTTCAAAGCCGGGCGGCAGGCTGGCGCGGTCGGCGAAGGTCGCGGTCACATTGCCGCCGCCGAGACTGACGTCGCCCTGGGACAGCACCGGCTCGGCGCTACTGTCGGGCGCCGGCGGGAACAACTCGGCGTCGATTTTCTGAACCGCCCTGATCCGGTAGTTCACCGCCTCGACCGGCAACTGTTCGCGGGCATAGCCGTAACGGGTGGCATGAACCTCGGAAAACGCGGTTCGGATAGCCGCCGCGTCGGCCGGCAAATCGTCGAACCAGGCGGTCAGTTCATAGGCTTGGCCGGCATAGCGCAGGTCGAGAGCGAGGCGCACCTCGCAGGCGTCCCGGTCGATGCCGAAGCGTTCGGCGGCATCAAGCGCCTCGGCGCGAAGTTCGTCAACCTTGGCAGCGCCCAGGGTTTCGTCCTCGACCACGTGGATATGGGTGCGCACCAGATCTACAGTGGGGTCGGCGACCAGCAGTCCGAACGCTGACACCAGGCCCGGCGCCCACGGCACCAGAATCTTGGTGATACCAACCTCCTCGGCGACCATGGCGCCGTGCAGCGGGCCGCCGCCGCCGTAGGCGACGAGAACGAACTCGCGTGGGTCGATGCCGCGCTCGGTGGAGACCAGGCGCAGTGCCGCCGCCATGTTGTTGTTGACCATGCGCAGCACGCTGTCGGCTGCCTGGCCCGCAGGCCCGTCGAGGCCGATACTGCCGATGGCGGTTTCCGCCAGGTCGGCGCGCAGCGTCATACGGCCACCGAGAAAACGCTCGGGCCGCAGGATGCCGGCCACCACCTGGGCATCGGTCACGGTCGGCGCCGTGCCGCCCCGGTCGTAGCAGGCCGGGCCCGGCAACGCCCCGGCGCTGGCCGGGCCGACCTCGAGAAAGCCGCCGGGGTCGAGCGCCGCGATACTGCCGCCACCGGCGCCAACCGTGACGATGTCGGTGGCGGGCGCCCTGATCGGCAGTCCGTCGATGCTGATTTCCTGGCGCGAGGTCGGCTCCAGTCCGGGAGCCAGGCATATATCGGAACTGGTGCCGCCCATGTCGATGGTCACGGCGTTGTCGACGCCCGAACGCCGGGCGAACCACATGGCACCGCGAACCCCGGCAGCGGGGCCCGACAATAGAATTCGCGCCGCATGGGTGCCCGCCGCCGAAGCCGGTATGATGCCGCCGCTGGACTGCATGATCTGTAGGGCGCCACCGAACCCCTGGTCGCGCAAGCCGTCGTCGAGGTCGCCGATATAGGTTCGCACCACCGGGCCGACGAAGGCGTTGACCACAGTGGTCATGGTACGCTCGTATTCACGGAACTCGGGCGAGATTTCATGGCTCGCGGTGACGAAGACCTCGGGCACGCGATCACGGATCATGGCCGCCAGGGCGGACTCGTGTTCGTTGTTCTGGTGGGAATGCAGGAAGCAGATGGCAATGGCGGTGACACCGCCGTCGATTAACTGCTTGGCGCTGTCCCAGGCAGTATCAAGGTCGATGGGCTCGACCACAGCGCCGTCGGACTGTATACGCTCGGTTACCTCGAGGATGGCGCGGCGCGCCACTGGGGCCCGGGGTTTGCGATAGAAGATTTCATAGACGTTGCCCTGGCGGTCATGGGTGCCGATGTCGATGACATCGCGAAAACCCCGGGTCGTGAGCAGGCCGGTGGAGGCGCCCCGGCGCGTCAACAGGGCGTTGGTCGCCACCGTCGAACCATGGACCATATGGCGGGTGTCGCCAAGATCAACCTCGGCCTCGGCGATGGCCTGCATGACCGCCTGGTGAATGGCCTCGGGCGTCGACAGCACCTTATGGGTCACCAAGGTGCTATCGGCTCGCCGCCACACCAGATCTGTAAACGTTCCGCCAATTTCGACTCCCACGCGCCCCTGCATTCCCACACATCTCCAATTTCAAAAACATCATTGCGAGCCCGTATCGGGCCGCACCATGGTTAACCGCCTCAATTCGTACCTCACCGTGCGATATGAGACACCCAAAATATGGCATGGGAAGGCGTTAACCTCGTGGCGGCATTACCATCGCGACAGGGTGCAACAACCGTTTGTTATGCTGGCTGAAAGGTATTCCGATGAACCACTAATTTACGGCTCACATTCCCGCCGGCGGTGCCGGACATTGACCGGCGCCGGCAGCAACGTCGAGCCTGCCTACGCTGGCGAAAACCGCCGTGGCGGTAACGACAAGCGCAATGAACACTGTCGGCGCGCCGTCCAATAACCTGACACTAGGCAAGAACCGTGGTCTGAAACCGC
>JAYZAP010000255.1:0-2371 GCA_036339655.1 Pseudomonadota bacterium
GGCCCGAACGGAAATTGGATCGGCTGCCTGAACGAGGCTGATGCCGCCACGGTCGACATGGCCGAGGCAGACTATCTTGCGGGACCGGCGGGCTCGATCACAGTCCACAACTGCCGCACCCTGCACTACTCGCCACCAAGCAAATCGCCCGAACCGCGGCCGCTGTTGCTCAATTGCTATACCGCCGCCGACGCCAAGCCCTACACGCCCCATCCCGACCCTTCGTCCCACACCTATGAAGTGGTTCGCGGCGAGGCGGTGAAATGGGCGCAGCACGATCCACGGCCCTGCCAAATCCCACCGGACTGGTCGGGCGGCTATACATCGATATTCGCGGCCCAGGCCGGGGAAGACGGCTAGAGAAACGGTAGTTCGGCCAAGACGGCGGAGACCAGCTTGCCGTCCTTGCGTACCTTGACTTGGTCTCCGGGTGCGCAATCGCGGGAGATCAAGGCGAAGCCGATGTTTCGTTCGAGCCGGCGCGACCAGACGCCGTTGGTCATGTCACCGACTTTGGCGGCGTCCGCCAGGATGTCGTACCACACCGCGTGGGGCGAGGTCGGTTTATCGCCGTCGAGGATAACACCAAGCTGGTGGCGCACCGGTCCCTCCCAGTGAATGCGGCGCAAGGCCTCAATACCGATGACGTCGTCGGGGATATCGAGATCGACGTATTTCTCCAGGCGCACTTCGAACGGGTTGGTGGTGTCGTCGCTGTCGCCGCAGCACGAGAACAGGCCGCTTTCGATGCGCTCGTTCGGGTTGGGGTTGCCGGGGCCGATGCCCCAGGGCCGCCCGGCCTCGCGGACGATATTCCATAGCCCCGTGCCCTTGGCGCCGTCCATGAGATAGAGTTCGAACCCTTGCTGCTTTGACCAGCCGGAGCGGGCCAGCATCAGGGGGATGCCGTCGACCACCGTTTCGCGGAACCAGAAATATTTCAGATCACGCACCCAGTCGCCGAAGATCGCCGCGATCACGTCCTCGGCCTTCGGCCCCTGCACCGCCAGGGGCGAGACATCGGGCTCGATGATTGCGACATCGAGGCCGCGTTCGGCGGCGATGGCGCGCGACCAGAACAGGATGTTTGAATCGGCGATTGACAGCCAATAGCGGTCATCGTCCAGTTTGAGCAGGATTGGGTCGTTGATGATGGTGCCGGCGTGATTGCACAGCGCCACATATTTGCCCTGGCCGTCGGCGCATGAGGTGAGGTCGCGGCAGGCCAGGATCTGGGCAAGGCGGCCGGCGTCGGGCCCAGTGAGTTGGACCTGGCGCTGGCACGCCACGTCCCATTGGGCAACGCCATTGAGCAGCCGCCGGTACTCGCCGTCCGGGTCGCCGTAGCCGGTGGGCATCAGCATCTGATTATAGGTCATGAAGCCGGTGACCCCGGCGGCCACGGTGGCCTCGAAGTATGGCGACGGCCGTAGTCGGGTATGGGGCGCGAGTTCAAACATGGTGCGTTGGCCGATTGTTGTGGATCATTGAGCGCGATGGGATGCAACGCTGATTGCTGTCCTGCGATACAGCAACAGAGACCATCGGTCTAGGCGCAGCGCCATGACAAGCACTACGGCTGTTGACCGGCGCGCCGCTCCTACCCAAAACACTCATATGCCTCCATCAAATGACACTATATAACCGGATGGTGCTCTAGTGCCCTTCATCTAGGGCGCGTTCGCGGGGGTTTAACACAGTGAAAAACCGGTAATGGATACAGCGCCTTCCGAGGTAAAAATTTCCTGCCGTGGGGTCTGGAAAATATTCGGGCCCCAGGCGGCGGCGGTGAAGGCGTCGCTTGACGCCGAGTCATCGCGCGCCCAGGTGCTCCAGGATACCAGCCATGTACTGGCGGTGCGCGACGTCTCGTTCGACGTACGCCAGGGCGAAACCTTTGTCGTCATGGGCCTGTCGGGCAGCGGTAAATCGACCCTGGTGCGGTGCATCTCGCGTCTCGTCGAGCCGACCGCTGGTTCGGTCATCGTCAATGGCGAGGATGTGGTCACCATGGACGACAAGCAGCTCATCGAGTTGCGCCGTCATAACATGAGCATGGTGTTCCAGCACTTCGGCCTGTTCCCCCACCGCCGGGTCATCGACAACATTGCCTACGGCCTCGAGGTTCAGGGCATCGACAAGGTGACGCGGCTTGCGAAAGCCGGCGAGGTTCTCGAGATGGTTGGCCTCTCGGGTTGGGAGAACCACTATCCGCACCAGCTCTCGGGCGGCATGCAACAGCGCGTCGGCCTCGCCCGGGCGCTTGCGGTCGACCCCGAGATTCTCCTGTTCGATGAGCCCTTCAGCGCCCTCGACCCGCTGATCCGCCGGGAGATGCAGGACGAGCTGCTGCGCATCCAGGAGGTCGTCC
>JAYZAP010000256.1:0-7966 GCA_036339655.1 Pseudomonadota bacterium
ATTCTACTCCGACGGCGCCTATGTGCTTGCGGGCGAGGGCAAGACCCTCGATAGCGCCGCCATAACCGCCTATTACGACGACCTGGTTGGGCGCTCTCCCATCGTTTCCATCGAGGACGGCATGGCCGAAGACGACTGGGGCGGTTGGGTCGCTTTGACCGCCGCCCTGGGCGCCAAAACCCAGCTTGTCGGCGACGACCTGTTCGTCACCAACGTGGCCCGCCTTAACCAGGGCATTGCCCAGGGTGCGGCCAACGCCATCCTCATAAAAGTCAATCAGATTGGCACTTTATCGGAAGCCCTGGAGACGATGGAGCGGGCCGATCGGGCCGGCTATGCAGCGGTCATGTCGCACCGCTCGGGCGAGACCGAGGATGCCACTATCGCCGACCTGGCGGTCGCCACCAACTGCGGCCAGATCAAGACCGGCTCGCTGTCGCGCTCGGACCGCATGGCCAAATACAACCAGCTTCTCCGTATCGAGCAGGAACTCGACCGCACGGCGCGTTATCCCGGCGCCGCCGCCTTTGCCCGCGGCGACGACTGATTGCCCTGATGTGAGGCTGCAAACACCGGCTTGACCAACGCGATTCGCTTGTGATTCAATAGGGTAATGTCGTGGCTTAATGAAATAGCGCAGCGCGCCCGGTCCATGGCCGGGTCCTTGGCTGTCGCCTGTATCGTCAGCTACATCGGCTTCCATGCCATTCAGGGCGAGCGCGGCTTGTTGACCTGGCTCCAGCTCAGCTATCAGATTGAGCAGACCCGGGAGGCCCTGGTGATGAGTTGCGCCGAGGAACAGCGGCTGGCCCATCGGGTATCCCTGTTGCGCCGCGACAACCTTGATCTCGACATGCTCGATGAGCGGGTCCGGGCGGTGCTTAACCAGACCCGGCCCGGTGAATTCGTCATGTTCGTGGAGCCGGCCCGCCCGACCATCTGACGTCTTGCCGGCGAGAGGGATTTTTCCCTCGTTTCCCATGGCTTAACGCTTGGCCGCCTTGCATGGCAGGACCATTACGCGTAATTTCTCAATCACGTTCGACGACCACGAGGCACGCTCCTTGAGAGCGTGCCCGAAACGCCGGGGACAATGCCATGGCGGCGGCAAAGCGCAAGACCAAACGCGCCAAAACGAAGACGCCGGATAGCGAGGAGCTTCTTGCCTATTACCGGCAGATGCTGCTGATCCGCCGCTTCGAGGAAAAGGCCGGCCAGATGTACGGCATGGGCCTGATTGGCGGCTTCTGCCACCTCTACATCGGCCAGGAGGCGGTGGTGGTCGGCATGGAGCATGCCGTCGGCCCGGACGATGGCGTTATCACCAGTTACCGCGACCACGGCCACATGCTGGCCCGGGGCATGGACGCCAAGGGCGTCATGGCGGAACTGACCGGGCGCCGGGGCGGCTATTCCAAGGGTAAGGGCGGCTCCATGCACATGTTCTCCACCGAGAAGAATTTTTTCGGCGGCAATGGCATCGTTGGCGCCCAGGTGCCGATCGGCGTCGGCATGGCCTTCGCCTACAACTACCGTGGCGAAAAGCGGGTATCGCTGACCTGCTTCGGCGAGGGCGCGGCCAATCAGGGCCAAGTCTACGAGGCCTTCAACATGGCGTCGCTGTGGAAGCTGCCCGTGGTGTTCATCATCGAAAATAACCAGTACGCCATGGGCACCTCCATTGAGCGCGCCAAGGCTGGCACCGCGTTCTGCAATCGCGGCGACGCCTTCGGCATCCCGGGCATGGAGGTCGATGGCATGGATGTGGTCGCCGTGCGCGCTGCTGGCGACGAGGCGGTGGCCCATTGCAAGGCGGGTAACGGTCCCATTCTCATGGAGATTAAGACTTACCGCTACCGTGGCCATTCCATGTCGGACCCGGCCAAGTATCGGCCCCGCGAAGAGGTCCAGCAGGTTCGCGCCCAGCGCGACCCCATCGAGCAACTGCGCAAGCGAATGCTCGACGACAAGCTGGCCAACGAGACCGTCTTCAAGGACATCGATCGGGAGGTCAAGGCGGTGGTCGCCGAGGCCGCCGAGTTCGCCCAGAATAGCCCCGAGCCCGACGCCGCCGAACTCTATTCCGATGTCCTACAGGAAGCCTGAGCCGGAGCGGACATGACCATCCAAATTCTCATGCCCGCCCTGTCGCCGACCATGACCGAGGGCAATATCGCCCGCTGGTTCAAGCGGGACGGGGACGCGGTCGGCGCCGGCGATGTCATCGCCGAGATCGAAACCGACAAGGCGACCATGGAAATCGAAGCCGACGAGGGCGGCGTCATGGGGAAAATTCTCGTGGCCGAAGGCACCGAGGCGGTCGCCGTCAACACACCGATTGCGGTGCTGCTGGAGGAGGGCGAAGACGCCAGCGCAATCTCCAGTGCTGCCGTGGCCGCGCCGGCTCCGGCGGTGGCTCCCGCCGAAGCGGTGCCGCCACCGCCTCAAGCCCAGGCGGCGCCGGCCAGCGACGAAGACGCCGCCTACCAGAACACCACGACCCTGACCGTGCGCGAGGCCCTGCGCGATGCCATGGCCGAGGAAATGCGCGACGCCGACGACATTTTCCTCATGGGCGAGGAGGTCGCCGAGTACCAGGGCGCCTACAAGGTCAGCCAGGGATTGCTGGAGGAGTTCGGCGCCCGCCGGGTCATCGACACGCCGATCACCGAAGCCGGTTTTACCGGCATCGGCATCGGCGCCGCCTTCGCCGGGCTCCGGCCCATCGTCGAGTTCATGACGTTCAATTTCGCCATGCAGGCCATCGATCAGATCATCAATTCCGCCACCAAGACCCATTACATGTCCGGTGGCCAGATGCGCTGTCCCATCGTGTTTCGCGGGCCCAACGGCGCCGCCGCCCGGGTCGGTGCCCAGCACTCTCAATGTTACGCCAGTTGGTACGCCCATTGCCCCGGCCTCAAGGTGGTGGCGCCCTTCTCGGCGGGCGACGCCAAGGGGCTGCTCAAATCGGCGATCCGCGATCCCAACCCGGTGATCTTCCTGGAGAACGAAATCCTCTACGGCCAGAGCTTTGAGGTGCCGGTCAATACCGATTTCACCGTGCCCATCGGCCGGGCCAAGGTGGTGCGGGCCGGCGGTGACGTGACCATCACGGCGTTCTCAATCATGGTTGGCCACGCCCTGGCCGCCGCCGAGGCCCTGGCCGCCGACGGTATCGACGCCGAGGTCATCGACCTGCGCACCATCCGGCCGCTGGACACGGAGACCATCGTCGCGTCGGTGCGCAAGACCAACCGCCTGGTCTCGGTCGAAGAGGGTTGGCCGTTCGCCGGGATTGGCGCCGAACTGGCAGCGACCATGATGGAACTGGCCTTCGATGACCTGGATGCGCCGGTGGCCCGGGTCGCCGGCGTCAACGTGCCCATGCCCTACGCCGCGAACCTCGAAAAACTCGCGTTGCCCCAGGCCGAGCAAATCGCCCAGGCGGCGCGCGATGTCAACTATCGGTCGTAGGAGAATGGGCTCATGACCATCCAGGTTCTCATGCCGGCGCTGTCACCGACCATGACCGAGGGCAACCTCGCCAAGTGGCACAAGCAGGAAGGCGACGCGGTGGCGTCCGGCGACATCATCGCCGAAATCGAGACCGACAAGGCGACCATGGAAATCGAGGCCGATGAGGAAGGCGTGCTCGGCCGCATCCTGGTCGCCGAGGGCAGCGAGGGCGTGGCGGTCAATACCGCCATCGCGGTGATGCTGGAGGAGGGCGAGGACCCGTCGGCGCTCGATGCGGTCGTGATTGAAGCGCCCGCGCCAGCCAGCGCCCCCGCGCCAACCGCCGAACCCGCCGCTGCACCGGCGGTGCCTGCTGCTGCCCCGGCGCCACGTGGTACCCGCGCCATTGCCAGCCCGCTGGCCCGCCGCATGGCAAGCCAGGCGGGACTGAATGTTGCCGCCATTGCCGGCAGCGGTCCCCGTGGCCGGGTGGTCAAGAGCGACGTCGAGGCGGCGCTTGCCGGTGGTGCGCCTACCGTGGCGGCCAGTCTGGCGCCGGCTGCGGCCGGTCCGGCGCCGGTGGCCGAGACGCCGGGAATGCCGAGCTATACGGAAGCGCCCAACTCGGGCATGCGTAAGGTCATCGCCCGGCGGCTGATCGAATCCAAGCGCGAGGCGCCGCACTTCTATCTCACCGTTGATTGCCATATCGACGCCCTGCTCGACGCCCGCAAGGAACTCAACAGCCGCAGCCCGGCGGACGGCCCCGACGCCTACAAGATTTCGGTCAACGACTTCGTCATTCGCGCCGCCGCCCTGGCTCTGGGCAAGGTGCCGGCGGCCAACGCGTCGTGGACCGACGCGGCGATCCGGCTCTATCACCGGGCCGACATTTCCGTCGCCGTGGCGGTGCCCGAAGGCCTGATTACGCCGGTCATCCGTGACGCCGGGGCCAAGGGCCTGGCCGTCATCTCGTCGGAGATGAAGGACTTGGCGGGCCGCGCCCGCGACGGCAAGCTGGCGCCCGAGGAGTACCAGGGCGGCACCTTCAGCATTTCCAACCTGGGCATGTTCGGCATCAAGGAATTCTCCGCCGTCATCAACCCACCCCCGGGCGCCATCCTCGCCGTCGGCATGGGCGAGCAGCGCCCGGTGGTCCGGGACGGCGCCCTGGCGGTGGCGACGGTCATGAGCTGCACCCTGTCGATCGACCACCGGGTGGTCGACGGCGCCGCCGGCGCCCAGTTCATGGCCGCCTTCAAGGCGCTGATCGAAGACCCGCTGACCATGCTGCTGTAGGGGAGGGCGCGTCATGGCCGATACATCCTTCGATCTTGTCGTCGTCGGCGGCGGACCGGGCGGCTATGTGGCGGCGATCCGTGGCGCCCAGCTCGGCGGCAAGGTGGCCGTGGTCGAGCGCGAGCACCTGGGCGGTATCTGTCTCAATTGGGGCTGCATTCCCACCAAGGCGCTGCTGCGCACCGCCGAGGTCTACCACCTGATGAAGCGGGCCGGGGAGTTCGGGCTCAGCGTCAAGGAAATCGAGTACGACATCGCCAAGACCGTCAAGCGCAGCCGCGACGTGGCCAGCCGCCTGTCGGCCGGGGTCAAGCACCTGCTGAAGAAGAACAAGGTCACCGTGTTCGACGGCCACGGCCGCCTTGACGGCACCGGCAAGGTGGCGGTTAGTGACGGCGACAACGACACTGCCGCGTTGACCGCGAAAAATATCATCCTGGCGCCTGGCGCCCGGGCCCGCGACCTGCCGGGCCTCAAGGCCGACGGCGAGCTGGTGTGGAGCTACAAAGAAGCCATGGTGCCCGAGACCATGCCCTTGTCCTTGCTGGTGGTCGGCTCCGGCGCCGTCGGCATGGAGTTCGCCAGCTTTTACGCCACCCTGGGCGTCGACGTCACCGTAGTCGAAATTTTGCCCACCATCCTGCCCTCCGAGGATGCGGAAATTTCGGCCTTCGCGCGCAAGGCCTTCGAGGGCCAGGGCATCAAAATCCACACCAGCGCCTCGGTCACCTCGCTGCAGAAGGCTGCCAAGAACGTCACCGCGGTTATCGATACCGGCGACGGCAAGACCACCAACCTGACCGTGGACCGGGTGATCCTGGCGGTCGGCATCACCGGCAACGTGGAGAATCTGGGCCTTGAGGGCAGCAAGGTCGAGGTCGACCGCGGCCATATCGTAGTCGATGAGTGGTCGCGCACCGGCGAGCCCGGGGTCCAAGCCATCGGCGACGTGGTCGGGCCGCCGTGGCTGGCTCACAAGGCGAGCCACGAGGGCGCCATCTGCGTCGAGAAGATCGCCGGGCTGGCCGATGTTCACCCGCTCAACACCGCCAACATTCCCGGCTGCACCTACTGCATGCCGCAGATCGCCAGCGTTGGCATGACCGAACAGGCCGCCGAGGAGGCCGGGCGCAAGGTCAGGATCGGCCGCTTCCCCTATCTGGGGAACGGCAAGGCCATCGCCCTGGGCGAGACCGAAGGCCTAGTCAAAACCATCTTCGACGCTGCTACCGGCGAGCTTCTCGGCGCCCACATGGTCGGCGCCGAGGTCACTGAGCTGATTCAGGGCTACGGTATTGCCAAAACCCTGGAGACCACCGAGGCCGAACTCATGCACAGTATCTTCCCGCACCCGACCTTGTCCGAGATGATGCATGAGTCGGTGCTTGACGCCTACGGCCGCGTTATCCATTTCTAAGTCATGACAACGGTCACCCTCCGCCACCCCGAAAAGCGCAACCGGCCCGACAACGCGCCGCCGCGCAAGCCGCCGTGGATACGGGTCAAGGCGCCGATGTCCAAGGGCTATCGCGAGACCCGCGATATCGTGCGGCGGCACAATCTCACGACGGTGTGCGAAGAGGCCGGCTGCCCCAATATCGGTGAGTGCTGGGAGAACCGCCACGCCACCATGATGATCATGGGCGTGACCTGTACCCGGGCCTGCGCGTTCTGCAATGTGGCCACCGGAAAACCGCTGCCGCTCGACCTGATGGAGCCACTCAACACCGGCCGCGCCGTGGCCGAGATGGGGCTCGCCCACGTGGTCATCACCAGCGTTGATCGCGACGACCTGGCCGACGGCGGGGCCGGGCATTTTGCCCAGGTCATCGCCGCGCTTCGCGACCAGGCGCCGGAGACCACCGTCGAGGTGCTGACTCCCGACTTCATGAACAAGCCTGGCGCCATCGAGACCGTGCTCGAGGCCCGGCCCGACGTGTTCAACCACAACCTGGAGACCGTGCCCCGGCTCTATCCCACCATCCGGCCCGGCGCCCGCTACTTCACCAGCCTCGAGCTGCTCCATCGGGTCAAACAACTGGACCCCACCATGTTTACCAAGTCGGGGCTCATGGTCGGGCTTGGCGAGACGACGGATGAAATTCACCAGGTCATGGACGACCTGCGGGCCGCGGAGGTGGATTTTCTGACTATGGGCCAGTACCTGCAGCCGACCCTCAAGCACGCGGCCATCGACCGCTTCGTGACCCCTGAGGAGTTCGACGACTTCGCCGCCATGGCCCGGGGCAAGGGTTTCCTCATGGTCTCCGCCTCGCCGCTGACTCGCTCGTCCTACCATGCCGGCGACGACTTCGCGCAGCTTCGCGCCGCCCGCCTCGCCGCCGGCTGACCAATCATGCCGACCCACGCGGAAAAGCGGGTGCTGCCTTACGCGCCCCGGCAAATGTACGACCTGGTGGCCGATATCGAGCGCTACCCGGAGTTCCTGCCGTGGTGCATCGCGGCCCGTATCACCAAGCGCGAGGCGGGGGCGGTGGAAGCCGACCTGATCATCGGTTTCAAAATTTTCCGAGAACGCTTCACCTCACGGGCCTTACTCAAGCCGCCCGGCGCCATCGACATTGCCTATATCAAAGGCCCCATGCGCCACCTCGCCAACCACTGGCGCTTCGAGCCGCGCGACGACGGCTGCCTGCTCGATTTCTACATCGATTTCGAGTTCCGCTCGCGGCTCATGCAAAAAGCGATGGGCGTGCTGTTTAACGAGGCCGTCCACCGCATGGTCTCGGCCTTCGAGGAGCGTGCCAGGGTGCTTTACGGCGCGCCGTCCTCGCCGTCCCAGTAGTCGACCTCGGCGCCGGCCGGAGCGAGGAAATGTATGTCGCTGCCAAAAGCGCCGATCTTGCCTGAGTCCGGATATTCGCAGACTTCCGCTTCGGCGTTGGTGCTAACGCCATGTAGTGTAGCTCGGCGTCCGAGGTGTTGATAATCTGGTGCGCGGTGCCTGGTCCGGTCGGCGTGAAGATGGCGTCGCCATGGCGCGCCGGGTGCCATTCGCCGTCGTAGCGAAGCGTGCCGATGCCTTCGAGAATGACGAGCATTTCCTATTTGGCGTGATGCAGGTGATAGGGCCAGGCCCGCTTGCACGGCGCCAGCACCACCAGTTTGCAGCCCAGCTTCCTCGCCCCCAGTTGCCGTCCGATGGCCGCCAGGGATGCGCTGAAGCTTTCCCGTTCGCTGTAGGGCG